>JBNKHS010000043.1:0-16759 GCA_050290485.1 Promineifilaceae bacterium (SeqCode)
GGCCCAACAGCAAAATTAGCGTCATGAGCGGGGAAGCCGCCGCCAATGTGTTATGGACAGTCGGGCAAAACCGCGCCTTACGCAATATTGAAAATCCGACAGCAGAAGATATTGCGCGTGTGGAGGTAGAGTTCAAAAAGCCAATTTTGCAGCAGTATGATCACGAGAGCGATCCCTACTTTGCCACCGCTCGTTTGTGGGATGATGGCATCTTAGATCCTGCGCAAACCAGAGTTGCTTTGGGCTTGGCTTTCGCCACCTCGTTGAATGCACCCTTGCCTAAAGACCAATACGGAACGTTCCGTATGTAACCCATAGTGAAGATGTGCATAGTTTATATTTTTCATAGAGCTATTGTTGTTGCATTAGCTCTATGAAAAATGGTAAACTTCCTTCGATTTTCCTTGCCAAACAATATAATTTACAAAGGAGGGGGCAGCCAATCATGTCTCGTATCAACTTAATATTTTCTTTATTCTTCCTGTTAATCATTGCAGGCTTATTTTCACATTCGTCAGTTAAATCTAGCAATCCTGCAGGAACAGATTGGGACACATATAATCTATCTAATCACGTATTAAGTGAAGGTGGTGTCAAGCGGCTAAATTTAGCAGGCGCGGTTTCTGGCAATTTTGTCCACGCGGCTTGGATGGAGATGACCGAACAGACAGAGACGGAGTATACACTCGAACTCTTTTATCGAAAGGTACCATTCGGGACAACAAGAAAAGTGGGGGTCAAAGACACTCAGCCCAATAATTATGCAAATAAAGCACAACGAATAGAGATACGCAGTCACAATAACGGCCGTGCCTGTCTTGCCACATACACAAAGTACGTTTGGTGCAATGACTATGACGAGCCTATAAAATTCACCAATAATGAAGTAAAAGATTTGCATTTCTTTATGGATGATAACGGAAACGCGCATTTAGCTTGGATAGAAGGTGTTCCAATAGGTTTCAATCACCAGGAACTCTACTATTGGTCAGAACCAAGTAAAACAAAAAACGTATTATCTATCTTTGATTCCTGGAGTTACATTCTTTACTTAGATGTTTTATTCGATGGTAATGACCTGCACCTTGCATGGAATGACTTCAATGAAGAAAACATTTGGACACCTTATTATTGGAATAGCAAAGAACAAGCTGTTGTTGATCTCACAATGGAAGGGACAACGTTTTCAAAAAGCTTCAAGATTTTTCAAGATAACCAAGGCAATATCCATCTTTTCTGGGAATCAACAAACGAACAAGGTGATTATTGTCCAGTTCATTGGACTGAGAACAGTGCTGATTGGCTATTTAGTAATCATGACCTATGTGGTGAAGAAAACAGTTATTCATTTATTGGAAATAATGGAAAGTTCATTGCACTCTGGCCAGCTAATAGTTCTTTATATTATTGGGATAGTGAAATGACTCAACCTGTATCACCCATACCAATTTTAAATGAACTGCCATTAAAAACTGAAGAATTATATATTGTGAGTGGCGGTTCTGGTGCTTCAAAACATATATTTGATACAAATAACACTTTCCACCAATTCTCCGGTTACAACGATATGTATTACTGGAATAGTGCTGAACTGCAACGCTTAAATATAAGCGGTGGGACTTCTGGATTAGTTGGGAATCATTTAGAGCTAGTACTTACTGACGATGGTACTTTGCATGCCACTTGGGCAGAGGGAAATTTCAATGAGGAAAACTTATATTATTGGAATACACGCGATAAAAGCTTAACCATCATTGCGGCTTTGTCAGATGATCCAATAGGACGTCATAAATCAATTCAGATTTCTGCGCATGATATTCAGGTCGTTTGGCCAGACAAAAACAATATCAATTTGTGGAATAGTGAAACCATGCAAACGACATTGTTAACAAGTTATCCAGAAGATACTTTTGTATATGAGCTTTGGTTCAAACCAGATAAGTCAATTAAAGCAATTTGGTGGCAATCAGAAATAGATAACAACCAGAACAAAGACTTGATCGTGTTTGAATCAAATGGTGCTATAACAAATTTAAGTACCTTAGCGAATACTGACGGGTTTATAAACAATCTAAATTACCCCTCTGACAGGTTGAAACTGATTCAAAATGAAGCGGAACAAGATTTTATTATCTGGGCAGAAGATAGTGGAACATCAGAAGGGGAAGATTTATACGTTGCGCATCCCAGAATTAATTTCGACAATGTTGTCTATTTACCAACTGTAATAAGGTGAGTTTATGACTTTACCAAAAGCAATTATGAATTGGAGTGGCGGCAAGGACTCGTCGTTGGCGCTGCAAGCAGTTTTGCAAGCGGATGAATTTGAGGTGGTTGGTTTGTTGACGACGGTGAATGCGGAATACGGCCGTATTTCCATTCACCAAGCCCACGAATAACTACTAAAATCTTACAACATGACTCCCAAACGGCTGCTCTATCTCTTTCTCATTCTTTTGATTTTTTCATGGTTTGGCGGCATTGCTTTTTTGGCACGCAACTTCTCCTTGCTGGACGAATATAACTTAGCAGGCGTGATGGGTATTGCCCTCATTTTTATGCCTCTGATCATTGCGGGCGTATGGTCAGAAGTGCCTGAATATCCCACATGGCATGAAGCGTGGCAGTTGGTTTTGAAATTTTGGGTGGTGTTGGCCGCCATCTATCTTGGCTTTTGTGGTGGCTTGTGGGTCATTCTCATTGCGCTCAAAGCAATTTGGCCCGTATGGTTGCCTATTTGGCTAGAATTGCCAGTTTACATCATCATCATGTCTTGGTATGTAGCGGGATTGATTAAAGGGTATATTTGGCTAGCCAAGCACATCAATGAATGGTAGTTAAAATCGTTCATCAATCGTTTGGCCGATTCGTTGCGCAAAGAAACCCCAATCCAAGATGATGAGATAGGCAGCGACTAAAAAAGTGTAGGCAAAAAGTGCTGAATTAGCGGATTGCACCGTTTGTTCTAAGGCGGCAACACGTGAGAAAAAAGGTAAGTAATAAACGGTTACGGCCGTATCCACTTCTAACGCCTCAAAATAACCACGACTCACTGAGGTGACACGACGAACATCATTACCTGTTTCCGTCTGAAAGGTAAAACCTACATTGTAGTAATCATCCCAGCCATATTCATCATTATAAACAACATTGTGATCAAGCGATTGTACCGTACCAACGGCCGTTTCTGCCCAGCGTAACAAAATCCCTTTTTGCACAAGCCCCATCCAACCAATCAAGACAAAAAAGAGAAATATGCCACAAACACCCCATAAGATCGGATTTGTAAATGTTTGTTCGCGCTTTCGTTTATCTCGCTCACGCCAATAGAGACCCACAAGCAAGGCAACAACACCCAATCCCAAGATGGGAATTGACCCAATCAAGCGTCCAATTTGTTCTGGCCACCATAAATCAACGACCAATCGGGCAACTAAATTTCCAATAACAAAAGGGGACAAAATTAAAAGGATGAGCCCAACAATGAAGAGAAATTTCTGAAACGGCCGTAATCGTTCAAGTTCCGGGCGCACATCCTTTGACCGATCCGCAATCACCAGCAGCGCATCATAAAGCCGATCAAAGCGCTCATCCTGCACCCCGGTCCATTTTGCAACCGTATGCGTTTCTCGTTTAGCATTGGTAAGCGTAATGGTGGGTCGCGCCTCATCCGGAATACCCGCCCGTTCAGGAGGCTTTATCGTCAGGAAATCTTGCTTAACAAACAGTTGTAACAATTCAATTTTTTCATCTCGCGCAAACGGAACTTTATATCGAGTTTCTGCTCCACCTCTGACGATACGGCGCACCGAAGGTTTGCCCCATTTTGCAATCCACAAACGAACCCCACCATACAACGCCTGCACATCCTCTAAACGAATCTCAGCATCGTGCCATTGATAATCACGCCCTAAAAATTGGCTGGTTTCATTTTCCATCAGTTAACAAAAAAGCCATCAACGACATATGCTCGTTGATGGCTTCACCCATTACATTGAAATTTTACTTCTTTTGCAACGTTTGCATCTTTGCCCATGTATCTCGCAACGTAATAATGCGATTAAACACAGGTTTTTCGGCCGTAGAATCCACATCCTTTACAAAATATCCATTACGCATAAATTGGAATCTGTCTCCAACTTCTGCTTCTGCTAAACTGGGCTCAATCATTGCAGATTCAACAATCTCTAACGAATTGGGGTTGAGATTAGCCGTAAAATCTTGACCCTCTTCCACTTGACTGGGGTTTTCTTTGTCAAAAAGACGATCGTACAAACGAACTTCTGTAGGCACAGCGTGTTTAACGCTAACCCAATGAATCGTCCCTTTCACTTTACGATCTAAGGCATTGCCACCTTTTGTTGCTGGATCATAGGTACAATGAATTTCAATAATATTGTCATCATCATCTTTAACAAAATCGGTACAGGTCGCCAAATAAGCCCCTAATAACCGCACCTCACGCCCTGGTGCAAACCGGAAGAACTTTTTAGGTGCATCTTCCATAAAGTCCGATTCTTCAATGTAAAGCTCGCGCGAGAATGGGATTTTGTGCGTTTCTTCGTTGTTTCTGTCTTGTGGGTAGTTGGGCACTTCAAACCACTCTTCTTGATCTTCAGGGTAGTTGGTAATGATCACTTTTAACGGCCGTAAAATGGCCATCGCCCGTGGTGTGCGTATATTCAAATCTTCCCGAATCGCATACTCCAACATACTCAGGTCAACAATGCTGTTGGCCTTAGCCATCCCGACACTATCAATAAAGTTGCGCAACGCTTCTGGCGTATATCCACGACGACGCATCCCACGAATCGTAATCATGCGCGGATCATCCCAGCCAGAGACATATCCTTCTTCTACCAAGCGGCGCAGTTTGCGTTTACTTGTAATTGTGTAATTGAGTTCCAAACGAGCAAACTCAATTTGACGTGGATGATGAATGCCTAAATTTTCTAAAAACCAATCATACAGTGGTCGATGGTTGACGAACTCAAGCGAACACAAGGAATAAGTAACACCCTCAATGGAATCGGATTGTCCATGTGCCCAATCATACATCGGGTAAATACACCACTCATCTCCTGTACGATGATGTTCTGCATGCAAAATACGATACATGACAGGATCACGTAAATTGATAATCGGTGAACTCATATCAATTTTGGCACGCAAAACACGAGAGCCATCTTCGAACTCCCCTTTCTTCATACGCTCAAACAAATCTAAATTCTCGGCAACAGAACGATCCCGATAAGGGCTATTTTTCCCCGGTTCGGTCAAGGTGCCCCGGTATTCACGGATTTCGTCTGCGCTTAAATCATCAACATACGCTTTGCCATCTTTAATCAATTGAATGGCCCATTCATAAAGCTGACTGAAGTAGTCCGAAGCATAAAGCAATTTGTCCCATTTGTATCCCATCCATCGAATATCATCCATAATGGATTCAACAAATTCGGTTTCTTCTTTAACGGGATTTGTATCATCAAAACGCAAATTACATTTGCCATCATAATCTTCGGCGACACCAAAGTCAGCGGCAATCGCTTTAATGTGCCCAATGTGTAAGTACCCATTGGGTTCAGGAGGAAAGCGAGTCTGAACCACACCACCAAAATGCCCCGTCTGCAAATCTTCTTCCACTTGTCGGCGAATAAAATCAGTGGGGGTGTCTTTTTCTGACACAGGTTTTGGATCAACTTTCTCTGTCATAACTTCCTCAATCTAATAATCATAGTTTTTGCATCTTGCAATATGGTGAATTGTATCACGCATTGCTAATGGATGGCAGGCAAAAAAAGTGCCACCTTTTCAGTGGCACTTCAATTTTGCAAAAACTTTTGTGGTTATCCCTCTACCATTTCTGGCAAGTAATAAATTTGACCTTTAACAAAATAGTCGGTTTTGGCCAATTCTGGATTACGAAGCAAAACATTTTCATAGTAGGTATTCCAATCTAATCCATCGACTTGATTCTCTACATACCATTTCCAGGTATTCCAAATGTTGGTGTTTTCTGGAGCGGTGTACTCTCTTGTCCAGGTAATAGCTTTTTGAGTATCTGGCGGTGTTTCTGTTGGATCAATCAAAACAGATTTCCCATCCGCATTCTGGTCAATAAGTTTATGAATCATTCCGTTTTCGTCTAAAGTAGTGCTGTATTGATGATATTCTGGATTTAATTCAGCATTGTCTTGGGGCATGACGGCAATCGCATATTCAATTTGCTTATCGGGCACAGCTAGGCGAAAAATATCACTAGGATTTACTTCACGCATCCAAACATAAAGATGACTAGCTCCTGTCAAACCCCCATCTACATATTGCATTTTGACGATTTGATCATTACCGCTAATGAAATCATGGCCAGCTGTTAACTCATATTGATTAGGAATGTATAAAACAAATAGCCCGTCATGAACACCTTCACCACTGGGTGCATATTTACCGGTTCGTGAAATTGCTCTGTTTTGCGGGTTAGAAAGTTCTTCACCATTAAGATAGGGGATGACGGTGTAATTGTTCAACCATTTGCCAGAAGTAGGATCTGTAATTTTGCCTGCGATGACAATATAATCGGCAACGGCCGTTTCCTGGAAATCTAGCCCCCCTTGGCCAACTTGAGCAAGGACAATACCTGATTGTGGTGAACATGCTGTAAATGAAACTGCGAAAAGGATAACGGCTAAAATACCGACTAAGATTAAACCAATAGCACGACCCATGATACTTCCCTCACTATTGATCAAAAATGGCAAAACGGCCGTTTATAAAAACGACTCACCCCATTTTTGATCAGCACAACACCTGACCTATTTAATTGAACAAACTTTCCAAATTTTTTCTGTCGTTGGACACGATGCTTTCTAAACTATTTATAGGATAAAGTTTAAATTGCAATTTTGAATGACCAAAGCAGCACGTAAACCCTACGTAAGCATGACATGAGAAAACAAACCTGACAATCTTGATCAAATACCCTACGAACCACCTGCAATTCATCGTCTATTGCTGATCAATCATTAACAAAGTTACGCAGGCAAAGCACCATTCGGTATAATCCTTATATGAGTCAGAAACAGTTGCAAGCAGTCATATACGGCCGTGTTCAAGGTGTTTCCTTTCGCTATTACACACAACGTGAAGCCCGCAAATTAGGGGTAATGGGTTGGGTTGCTAATCAATGGAATGGGACTGTTCGCTGTATAGCTGAAGGAGAAGAGCCTGTCCTACAGCAATTTTTACAATTTTTACATCAAGGTTCTCCGCATGCACGTGTTGATCAAGTTGATGTCAACTGGGCAGCAGCAACAGGAGAATTTATCAAGTTTGAGATTCGCCACCTATGACAACAACCACGGTAGAAAATAAAAAACGATTAGAACGACAACGTTTGGCTTGGGTCGTTATTTTGGGAAGTTTTAGCATCTGCATGATCATTACAATCGCCATCCCTTTCTTGATAAACGCCACGGTACAAAATGCGACAGAGCAATTAGGAATTTACATACAATCCAATCAAGGAACGGTTGCCATTGATGAAGAAGGGGAAGGTCGTCAAGCTATCATTGCTGGAGAAAGTGGGGGCAATGCGGAACCAGACCAAACGATACGGACAGGAAATACAGCAACGGGGCTAATGACTATCTCCACACCAGATAGCGAAAAAATGTTGGCTCGTTTTCAAATCTACAGCAACTCCGATCTGTTTATTGAAGAGGCCAGTACACCATTTTTTGACCTTAGTTCGCAAGAGAATACCGTGCGCCTTCGTCTGGAAGCTGGCCGTATCCGGATCACCTTAACCGAAAACGAAGAACGACCAACCCAAATCCAAATATTAACCCCTCAAGGTATCGTCAACATCAACGAACCGGGAGAACACGCAATCATTGTCACCAACGAAGATACACAGGTCAGTGTGCAAAATGGTACAGCAGAAATGGTCGCACTGGATGGGGATAATGAGAGTCTACTACTAGCAACAAATGAACGGGGCATCATTCCCACCGGCCAAGCGCCTCAAGGACCATTAGAAACCTCACGCAATTTAGTGAAAAATGGGAATTTTGACGACGGGATGAATGACTGGACAGAATTCCCGTGGACAGTAGAAATCCCAACTGAGCCAGAAGGGCAAATACGTGTTTTAGATGCGGGAGGCGAATCCCGCATTAACATCACCCGTCAAGGTGCTGGGCATGCTGATGTTCTCATGCGTCAAAATATTGGGCAAGATGTGTCTGAATTAACAGCATTACGCCTCAATGTCACTTTCCGTATTTTGCAACAATCTCTTGATGTATGTGGCGTCGTAGGCAGTGAGTGCCCCGTTTTCATACGCATCAACTACATCGAAGATGAGAGCGGCCGGAGTAATACATGGCAACAAGGGTTTTACAGCAAAGGAACATCAGTTCCGGGCCAGACCCCAGACATTTGTGAACGGTGTGCTATGGTACAAAACACGCACGAACAAGTTCCTGCACTACAAGATGCCTTCTTTGATATTGATTTAAACGAGGAGTTGTTAAGACAAGGACGACTCCCTCCAAAAATAATTGAAAGTATTGTCCTTGTCTTCTCGGGTCATGAATTTGAGGTAGAAGTTGTGGACGTGGCTTTAATTGCAGAAGAATAATCTTCCCCACCAATTGTGCACGGGCTTCACGTGCACTGCTACTGTGTAATGTGAAGCCAAAGCTCCACCGCCAGAATGACCAACAATGACCCAATGTTGACTTGGTTGCTATCTATTATTTCCAATGGGTGTTCTTTTACGGCCGTTTCCTGACTCTCCAAATAAGCCAAGCGAAATGGCAGCTTCACTTTATAAAATAAACAGTGACTCCTTCCTCTGGCAACAGTCGGGGCATTTAATGTGTGCATAGGCAAAGCGTGATGCCCTTGCACACAATCTTTTAATTCCGTTCACCCACCACAACTTCTAAGTTTTCTATTTGACCCCCACGCAAAATTTGCAGAGAAACGGCCGTTCCTACCTGTTCCCCATTCAATTGGGCCAATAAATCATCATGACTCTGGATGGCCTCGCTATTCATGGTCACAATCGTGTCACCTAACGTTAAGCCCGCCTCATCAGCAGGGCTGTTGGGTTCCACAGAAACTATCAACAAACCACGTTTCTGTTGGTTAAGCTTATCGCGAAGGATCTCCGGTATTCTGGCTCGCTGCGTACTCACACCTAAATATCCGCGCCGAATACGGCCGTGTTCTTGCAGTGATGCCGTAATGCGAGCAACCGTAGCTGTTGGGATTGTTAAACTTACGCCTCGCGCCAAAGCAGACGTATTTAGCCCCACCAACTGCCCAGAGGCGTCGACTAATGGCCCCCCAGAAAATCCAGGATACATAATGACATCGGTCTGTAAATAACGATCAATATGACCGCCATGACCAGTGCGCCAACCATCGCCCAAAGCACTCACAACCCCTAATGTTGCCTGTACTGTTTTTCCAGGTCGACCCAACGCCAAAACCAAATTCCCGACACCCAATTCCTGTTTATTTGTTTCTGTTAAGGGGGTTAAATCAGAAGAATCAGCTTTCAAGATGGCCAAATCAGTTGACCGATCACGCCCAAGCAATGTCGCCCCAGTTGTTGATCCATCAGGTAAACCGATCACGATACCTTCTTCTGCACGGACAACATGATTGGCTGTGACAATCACTCCATCCGCAGACCAGACAATACCCGTAGCAGGTAAGCGACGCCGTGCCTCGACACGAACGATACTTTGACTTGCTTGGGCGACAACCTCAGCCATTCCTTTAGAAATATCAGCAAATGTGCTCATCATAGCTCCTTTTAAAATTACAAATAATGAATTATGAAAAAGATGATACACGGTTTACATTGCATCTTGAATCAGTTAAATGGTGAGGGGAGACCTAGAAAAATGGGTAGGTTTAGAGAAGAATCAAACCAAAGCGGGTGGCTTTGACCACAGCTTCTGTGCGACTTTGTGCGTCTAACTTGCTCATCAACGCATTAATGTGGAATTTGACGGTATGGTCACTGATATCTAACTGCCGTGCAATCGCTTTATTAGTCAATCCTTCAGCAACAAGGTTCAAAACTTCTTTTTCGCGAGGGGTCAAATCGGGAATAACGGCCGTATCTAATTGTTCAGGATTAAGGTGCAGCAACTCCACAAAATCGGGAGCCAACACAATCAAATCATTGATAGCCGCCTGAGCGGTTACCAAAATTGCTTCCGCATCACTTTGACGGTGAATGAGGTGGCGCAAGCCAGCAGCCCACAACTCAGAAACGGCCGTATCCTCATCGACCAACACCACAACAGGTAAATCAATATCACCTAAGCTCGGGACAACATCACTGCCATCCCAACCAAAATCCCAAAGCACAACATCCGTATCCAAAGCAAGTTCATCCACATCAGACCAAAAATCTGCAAAGTTACTTTGCCCCACAATAAGGCATCCTTCCTGAGGGAACAACAGGCCCGCTAATCCAGCACGAACCAAGGGATCATCAGCCAAAATATACAGACGCAGTTCAGACATGCGCAAGAGAATAACAAGTAAGTCTATGATACATATTAGAAGGAAATATCAGTTTTTGAAAAGAGGGGCACGCTTTTACCAATGTCCCCGGCACTTGCATTCTTTGGTCGAGAAGAAAGCCACAAATAAAGTGCCGGGGACTTTCTTCAATCATACTTTAGTAAAGGCTAAAAAGATGAGGATTTGAGGTAGAAACGGCCGTAATTGCTATTAATCTTCCCGTTTCACCTGACTTAAAACAGCGTGCACTGGTTTAGCACGCTTGAACGTGTTTTGCAAAATCGGATCATCAAATCCTTCCATGATTTGATCGAGAATATTAGCTGCAATTCTGAGGTGAACTTGTGCCAAATCGGGTGTGGCCGCAATCTCTGCCAAATTCGCATGTAACTGCCACAAAAGCGAACGCTGCTTCGATTCATGTGCCAAATAAGTCGCTTCTTGCCAATACTTTTCGGCCGTTTGTGTATCCCCGCTTTTTTGATAATACATTCCTACAAGATGAATCGCATTGGCATAATGCGTATTGGCACGATTGCTGCCTGCCATGCGTAACAAATTCTGGGCATGCTCAAACGCTTTTTCATCCTGATTGACCGCAAATTCCGCTAAAGCCAAAGAGTATAAAGTTTGCACAATAATACTGGCATTTGTCGACTCTTGGCTCAACTTCAAGGCAAGGTACAAATTTTCTAGGGCAGCATCATACTTGCCTTCATAAAGATAAGCTACCCCCTGATTGCGATTTAAATCGGCCTGAACAGCCAAATATTGCCCTTCAGTTGCCAAGTCTAACCCGCGTTGGAAAAAATGATGTGCAGTTTGATAATCGTAAGCCATCAAATACCCTTCACCAAGGTTATTCAAAGCCGTCATGTTCGATTGCACATCCTCTGGTTGAGCTTCTTGATAATATTTCAGATACCGTTCATGGGCATCAATTGCCTTGCTAATTTCACCTTGTTGATGGTAAACAAGCCCCAAACGATTCCAAATATTGGCTGCGCCAAATAAACTACCACTTCCCTGATTATGCAGCTCTATTGCTTGCAAATAATAATGAGCCGCTTCCTCTAAATTACCCACCGAATTATAAGCTGAAGCCAGATCGCTATACGCACGAATAAGCCCGCGCTCGTCATCGTGTGATTCCACCAATTCAAGGGCAGTTCGATACGCGCTTAAGGCTCTTTTATTATCGCCAAAATGCATTGCATATGCGCCAATCCGGGACAATGCGTTTCGTTGATGATGATAAGACGTTGCTTCTTCTTGGTATACCTCAGCAAGCGCCAAGCCTTCTTCATACCGTTCGCTCACGTAATAAGTGTAAAGACCCGTAATTTGTTCTAGCGCTTTTAAACGAATTTCTTCAATATTTTTATCTTTAGCATTTGGAGAGGTGTTGTCGATGATGACTTGGTATTGTTCAGCAGCATTTTCAAACTCATTTGCCGTTTCCAATTGTTGCGCCTGGTCGAGAAGGTCATTGAGTGTTGCTTTATCCATTACAATTTTAGTCCCGCGATCTAAAAGACAATTTGTAAACAATAGTTGATGCCTGAATGTACCAAACTCTTTCTCTCCTGTAAAGGGGACTTTGGGTAAAATTCACGAGCTGACAATTTGTGATCTTTACGAGGGAATTAAATATGATGAAAAGGGATATGGTTAGTTAAGGAAAACGGCCGTTTCCCTTTGTCTAACCTTCTCTTTCAACTTGGCTCAACACAGCCTGTACAGGTTTGGCACGGCGGAACGTATTTTGTAAGATCGGATCATCAATTCCTTCGACCATGCGCTCTAAAATATCGGCTGCAATTTTCAAATGTACCTGAGCCAAATCAGGAGTTGAGGCAATTTCTGCCATTTTGGCATGGAGTTGCCAAAGCAATCGTCGTTGTTTGGCTTCGTGCGCAATATAAATCGCTTCTTGCCAATATTTTTCGGCAACTTGTGGCTGCCCTTTTTGTTGGTAATAAATACCCACAAGGTGAATCGCATTGGCATAATGGGTGCTAGCGCTACCCGTTCCAGCAATGTTTAACAACGATTGGGCATGGGCAAATGCGGATTCATTTTTTCCTGCTTCAAATTCAGCTAAAGCCAGGGAGTATAAAACCTGAACTTGAATATGCACATTAGCAGATGCTTCACTAAGTTTGAGCGCATGATTTAAATTTTTCAAGGCATTTTTACTATCCCCTTGCAGAGAATAAACCACGCCTATATTGCGCTGCAAATCGGCTGTTACGTGCAGGTAAGTCCCCTCTTTTCCATAAGCCAAACCTTGCTGAAAAAAGTGCAGCGCTGTTGGCAAATCATATGCCATCAAATACCCTTCACCAAGATTATTGAAAGCTGTCATCAAGGATTGTACATCTTCTTTAAATGTCTCTTGATAATATTTCAAGAACTTTTCATGGGCATTAATGGCTTTGCTAATTTCTCCTTGCTCCAAATAAACAAGACCTAAACGATTCCATGTGTTGGCTTTACCATGCTCCCCTTTATCACCCAGCTGAGTGTACTTATCAATTGCCTTCAAATAATCATTTGTGGCATCCTCAAGTCGGCCCACAGCAATGTATGCTGTCGCGAGGCTGTTGTAGGCTCTAGGTAAGGCAGTTTCATCTTTTTCTGTCTCTATCAAGTCCAATACAGCACGATAAGTTGCCAAAGAGCGCTTGTTATCTCCAAAGTGAAAAGCGTATTCACCTATATTAAACAAAGCATCTCTTTTATCTTTATACTCCATCGCTTCAGCTTGATATTGTTCGGCATGCGCTAAACCTTCGTCATATTTCTCGCTGACCAAGTAGGTGTATAGCTCAGAAACACGACCGAGCGCTTTTAACCGGATTTTTCTGATCTTTTCATCGGGTGAATTTGGGCCAGTATTCGCAATTATCTCTTCATAAAGAGTTGCGGCATCTTCATATTGACGATTTGTTTCATTGTTTTGGGCTTGTTCAAGCAGTTGCGCTAATTTTTCTGCATCCATTACACATAATTTCCAATCTAAAATACTGAATATCAATCATGCGAATTTACCAAATTCCTTCATTTCTGTAAAGAGTACATTGGGACTTTTTATTACTGAAAATAACCTCCTTTTGTCATTTGTTTTACCTTCTTAAAAAAGATATGCTATACCTCATGAATATGAAAAATTCTTTACTACAAAAATTTAACGATCGCAATGCCCATATTGGTGTCGTTGGGGTTGGATACGTTGGTTTACCGTTGGTTGTTGCCTTTGCCCAAGAAGGATTTAAGGTAACGGCCGTAGATCTCGATGAAAGCAAAATTGACGCGCTCAATCGTGGTGAAAGTTACATTGAAGATGTGGATGGGGATGTATTAGCAGAGTTGGTGGCAAACGGCCGTATTCGAGCCAACACCAGTTATCTTGCATTGCAACACGTCGATGCTATCTCCATTTGTGTGCCCACCCCCCTCAAAAAGACCAAAGATCCCGATATTTCTTACATCTTAAATGCCGCAGAGCAAATTGCCAAACTAGGAGAACGGGGCAAATTGATTGTGCTCGAAAGCACCACCTATCCCGGCACTACAGAAGAAGTAATTCTCCCACAATTGATACGCTATGGAGAACAGGTTGGTAAAGACTTCTTTCTGGCATTCTCGCCAGAACGGATCGATCCCGGACGCACGGATTACACCATCCGCACGACACCAAAGGTAATTGGCGGCGTAACTCCCGATTGTGCCGAGGTTGCTGTTGCTTTATACGGAACCGTCGTTGACAATCCGGTGCCCGTCTCTAGCTCTGCGGCTGCGGAAATGGTGAAGTTATTGGAAAACACGTTCCGCGCAGTGAACATTGGCATGGTTAATGAAGTGGCACTCATGTGCGACAAATTGGGTTTGAATGTGTGGGAAATCGTTAAAGCGGCAGCGACCAAACCCTATGGATTTATGCCTTTTTATCCCGGACCTGGTCTTGGTGGGCATTGTATTCCTGTGGACCCCCATTATCTTAGTTGGAAACTACGCACCCTCGATTACAAAGCACGTTTTATCGAACTCGCTTCTGAAGTGAATGGGTTCATGCCAGAATATGTGGTTTCCAAAATTATGGATGCCCTGAACGAAGATCGTAAAGCCCTCAATGGCAGCCGCATTTTAATTTTAGGCGTCGCTTACAAGCCTGATGTGAGTGATATGCGTGAAAGTCCAGCGCTCGATGTCATCCATCTTCTATTACAACGCGGTGCAGAGATTGTTTACCACGATCCATTTGTCGCGTCTTTGGCTCATGAAGGGATTGATTTAGCTGGGGTTGATTTAACGGAAACGGCCGTATCTGAAGCAGATTGCGTGGTTATCATTACCAACCATGCCACATTTGATTACAATTTCGTTGCCCAACATGCCAAAGTCATTGTGGACACACGCAATGCGCTGGATGGAATTGGTTCGGAAAACGGCCGTATTGTTACGCTTTAGCCAAGATGAATCATCGCCAACTATTCAATGAAAATTCGGCGCTGTACGCTAAAGTTCGCCCACAATATCCAGCAGCACTCTTTGCTTATCTGGCGTCCTTGTGCAAAGAGCACCATACTGCATGGGATGCAGCTTGTGGCAATGGTCAAGCGGCCTTGAGCCTAGCTGAGCACTTTGAGCAAGTTGAAGCAACAGATGTTAGTGAACAACAAATTGCCCATGCGCTACCACATCCCTCAATTAATTACTCTGTACAGCCAGCCGAAAAAACAACATTTCACACAAATCAATTCGATTTGGTAACTGTTGCTCAAGCACTTCATTGGTTTGATTACAACCAGTTTTGGCCAGAAGTACAACGTGTGCTCAAACCAAACGGGATCTTCGCCGCGTGGGGATATTCATGGTTTACCATCGAAGAGAAAATTGATGAAGCGCTACAAGAAACGTTTCTTAACGTTCTTGAACCATATTGGGCCCCACAAAACAAACTATTGTGGAATCATTATCGTGATGTCCCCTTTCCATTCAAACAAATTCCTGCCCCAAAATTTGAAATGAAAATGGAACTCACGCTCGACCAACTCTTTGCCTATTTACGAAGTTGGTCCGCCACAAGAATCTGCATCGAGCAAAATGGTGGCAGCTTTTTATTGGAAGCATATAACGCCGCAGCCAATGTGTGGGAGAAAAAACAAACGCCTAAACAGATAAACATGGATTTTTGCGTACTCGTTGGTCAGAATGAATCTCTTCCATCCACACAGTAAAAATTGAGCAAAACAAAATGATAAACGGCAAACGCATAAATCTAAGATTGGTAGGCACTATTGAGGAGTGTCAAGCATTTATCGAAGCTTACAACGATTTGTCCGAACGAGCCGCCAGCGATCATACAGAAATTAAATCGGTCACAACTCTCCAGACACAATTTTCACAAGATGGGCTGTGGTCAGACCAAGCGGGCACATTGTTAATAACAAACAAAGATGATGTCATCATCGGCTCCATCGGCTTCACCAGCTTATCTCCGTTTGAACTAGAAATTGGCTACCGGCTGTTCAAACAGGCTGACCACGGCAAAGGATATGTAAGCGAAGCACTTTCCTTATTTTCAGCCTACTTATTTACGACCAAACCCATACATCGTTTACGCATCCAAACGGCAAACAGCAATATCGGCAGTCAAAAAGTGGCTGAAAAATGCGGGTTTCAACGGGAAGGCATTTTGCGTCAAGCCTATTTTTATCGCGGAGAAATGCACGATACTATCATTTATGGACTATTACGTGATGAGTGTGAATCCCTCACATTTATGCTATAGCGGTGCCTCGTTTCACTCCGTAAGAAAGTTTCTGCTAGTTTTGTCACTTTATTATCATAGGGTAGTAGCTTAGGTGAAATAAAAATAACCTGACATCAACTTTGTTTTGTCTTACAATACCGTCATGCTTATCGAACTCGCTTGTCCCAACTGTCAAAATGGGATTGACCCACGTGATCATGGCAAACATGTCCATTGTGATGCGTGTGGCAGTCATTTCATTTTAGATGGACACTTCTGTGCAAGTTGCAATGCCTATTACCAGGAAGAAGTTGCCTTTTGTCAAGAATGTGGCTCAGCAATGAATCGTGTCTGCCGCAAATGCAATACTCGCAACTGGGCAGGTGATGAACATTGTAAGAATTGTGGCGCAGCTTTGGATATTTTTGAACTGCTTCATCTTCAAAATAA
>JBNKHS010000044.1:0-16567 GCA_050290485.1 Promineifilaceae bacterium (SeqCode)
ACATGTGATTGTGCCGGAAACGGCCGTTCGTGATGAAGGCACCTCTTACCATTATTTACCCCCCAGCCGAGAGGTTGCTGCTTCAGAAACGGCCGTAAAAGCAATTCAAACCACCCTCAGCAAACACCATATCCCGCACCGCGTAGGCAAAACATGGACCACCGATGGACTTTACCGCGAGACCCAAGCCAAAATGGCACGGCGTAAAGCAGAAGGTTGTGTGGTTGTGGAAATGGAAGCGGCGGCTTTCTTTGCTGTTGCTCAATTTCGTGACGTCACCTTCGGCCAAATCCTTTACGGTGGCGACGACCTCACTGGCGATGAATGGGATCACCGCGACTGGCATAAACAATTCTCCACCCGCGACCGCCTCTTTTGGCTCGCCGCCGAGTCTGTGCTTTCTTTATAAACTTGTGGTCATAAACCTTCAAGGTTTTGACAAACCTTGAAGGTTTAATAATTAATTTTCTGGCGCGCCCGCAGCCACCCAAGCGGTCAATTCTTCCAACTCATCATCCAACACTTGCCCAAAATGGTCTCGTGCTTCAGATTGGCGCTGAATGATCAAGCTGCTCGCTGGATCGCCCGGAACCAAGACCGGACCATTGTTGCTGCCGGCTAGCAATCCCTCATAACTGCTTAAATCCAGCCCAGCTTCCGCATTTTCGCCAGCATGACAGTATGTACAACGGCCGTTAAACAAGGCGCGGTATGTCGCTTCATAAGTACGGGGCACACCTTCTAACAAATAAGGACTCGTATTTAGCAAAATATATAGCTGCCGATTCAACACCGGTTGCAAAGCAGGGTTATCAAACCCAGCATACCGCCACTCATTGGCATGGCAGGCAGAATTGCCACAGAAAGAACCATCGCTTGGTGGTTTCCCTTCCAGAGCCGTGTAATCTACCGTAGGATCTTCTGGGGCATGACAAGCAGCACAAGAATTATCAATTGAGCGCCCATGAAGTGTAATCCAGCTACTATGCGTATGGGATGGGGGTTCAGGACCACGTGGCAATTCAATTTGCGTCACTAAGCTGGCATCATCAACTTGCACCGGAATTGAATGACACAAATTACATTCCAGACGAATTGCTTCTCCCTCGCCTGTTAAATGTTTGCCATCATGACAACGGAAACAACCGGGATCATATTTGTGCCCTAAATTATCAGAATGTGTATCCCAATCAATTTTCTGTTCCCGAAAGACAAACTGGTCATAAATTTCTTTTAACGTATCAATGGTCATCCCAATTTCGTCTTTGCGTTCTGCATAAACTTCTGGGTAATTGTTAGCGTAGTAAGCAAACAACGATTCAATTGCGTCTCGCGCTTCTTCATCTGTAACATATAAACGGTTCAATACATCATGTGCCTGTTCACGAATGTAGGGCAAATCGTCTGGAATCAGGTTTTTGCGTAACGCTTCATCAATAGCATCGGTCGGTTGCGGAATGCTGTGGGTGATGCGATTATGGCAGTTGAGACAATCCATTCGCTCTAAGGTTTGTCCAGCAATGTCATCTGGTCGATACCCAGACCCAATATCGTAGTACTCTTTGATATTGCCTTCGTCATCAACAACGCGCACGTAGGGAATGTCTTGTTCTAATTCATCGGTCGCATAATAGTAAACTTCATTTTCGATATGCCAATGAATACCAAACCCTAACCCCTCACGTTCTGTTCCGCCGCCCGTTTTCATGATCAAATAACTGTTTTCAAGTGTGTTCTCTTCATCCTCAAGATAGCGATAAATTTCGCGCAAACTGTCGTCAGAAAACTTTTCGGGGAAGTGACAGCGTTCGCAAGAGTCACGCGCGGGACGCATCGCACGGCTGTGAATGGGGAATTCGTAATTTTGGGTGAGGGTTAAAACAACGTGACGCAAATCGCCAGCTTTACGTGTAAATTGGGTGGTGATCACATCACGTCCAATGTGGCACTCCACGCACTGCACACGCGCATGAGGAGACCGCTGATAAGCACTATACTCTGGGGGCATTGTGTGGCAAGTCGTCCCACAAAATTCAGAAGAGTTGGTATAGGTCCACGCTTGTACGCTGCCAAAAATGACGCTAAATGTAAGGACACCTAAGACAATAAAAGGCAAGAGGCGCCAGCCAACATGGGTACCAGCTGGAGGTAAAAAGAAGCGTTTGATGATTGAGGCTAATTTTCGCATGATCGTCTCCTTTTGCTCGATGAATGGGTATGACTAAGGTGTCGCAGTTGGTGTGGCTGCGCTGTCTGTTTCCGGAACGGCCGTTTCTGTTGGTGCTGGCGTTGGTGGAATATAAGTGTGATACCCTCGTGCCGCTTCCGTCATCACCTCTGGTTCTTTTACATCCGCAAATTCACCATTGTGGCACTGCCCACACGCATACGTTAGCGACAGGTAAGGCATCACCTGCGTTCCGTCTTCATTAAATTGCGGCGCGTTGATATCAGGGTTGATCGCAAATTGATGGGAGCGAATGTCTGCCCTAAATTGGTCGGGAATGGCCACAGCCGATTTCGCCATTGGAGCCATGTGGCAATCAACACATTGTACGCGCCCATGCCGACTCACACTTTGAATGACCACTTCTTGCCAATGACAGGATTCGCAAACCTGATTTATGCCTTGCGCGAGATTCAACGCTTCATCTGCATATTGCGAGCTGGCATGGGGATCGTGGCATGTGACGCAAGAGAGAGCAAAGTGCCGCGAATTATAAAGGTCGCTAAATTGTTGATTATGTTCTGCAAAACCATCGCTGGCATCAATTGTGGCTTTCGCTCCGCGCAGATGACATTTGCCACACAACTGCGAGCTACGATCAACCACCATACGCACCCCCTGCGGATCTTCGCTGTGGCGACTGCCAGGACCATGACATTTTTCGCACTGAACCCCCTCAAACATCCATGTGCCATCAATCCCTTCTAGGTCGTTTTGATGCCCTTGCTCAGCATATCCTGTCGTGTGGCAGCGGCCACAATCGAACAAATTTTGCTCACCAGCGTGAAATGCGACCCATTCTGCATCCGTTTCTAAATCTTCGTTGGCAAAATTGTATTGTGTCGCTTCCCCAGTGATAAGATAGCCATCCTGATCGACAAAACGTGCCATCCAACCATAGCCACCAATGACATAGCTAATATCTGTCCATTCATACCCTTCCGGTGGTGTTGCTATCCCCCCTGTCTGCTCATCATAGGAATAGGTGGGTGCGGCTCCATCAATTGCGTGTAAAGCGTTGGCATGACCGGAGAGAAGGAAACGGCCGTATTCATCTTCATGACACGATCCACATTGGTCTGCCCCAATATATGTTTGGGCAGCAGTCGCATCTTCCCCTGCCGGACCCACAGGTCCTAATGGTCCCGCTGGACCAGCCGGCCCTAACGGGCCTGCCTCACCTTGTGGACCGGTACAACTAACGACCAATAGGAGCAAAATTCCAAAGGGTAACCACCATTTACGGCACATGACAAGGCCTCCTACAATAAGGGTATAAATTAAATCGGATATTTGGGTATAGTGTAATTCACACTATTTTGAATTAAATGTTGTAAAAATCGTGAATTACTAAAGTGAAAGCGAAGAAATCCTGTTTCCTTATTTTGAAAACTTTATCTCTTTCACATCACTAGAAAGAAGATTTGTAGCTAGACAGGCAACTGTCGATTCAATGATGGTCGAGCAATAGAATTTCGTGGTGTAGTTATGCGTAAAATCTCTCGTTTGAAACGAGAAGCTACCTGTACGGTTACGAATATTTTTCCTGCTAACATTCTAAGCAGGTAAAAATAACCTTAACAGTGATTATCTTCTGTTGTAAGGAGGATAGATGTCATAAAACAGAAGATTTTATGGCGTTTTTGTCCTGAATACTAAGAGGGAGTTAAGTAAAAAGGGGCATCCGCTAGCTTGAGATGCCCCTATGTAAGTTAGCATAAATGCTTTATTTAGAAGATTTTGGCACCCACTTTTACCTTTTGGGCGTTATCTAAAATGGCTTCGGCGCCACCTGTGGCGTGTTCCCCTTGCGTACCAATCATATCGGCGAGTTCGGCGATACGGCCGTTTCGGTCTAAATCCTTGACACCCGTAATCGTACGGCCGTTATTCATCTGTTTACTTACGTGATAATGCACATCACCATACCCGGCAAGCTGGGGCAAGTGCGTGACAACGATAACCTGATGCTCAGCAACGGCCGTTAAGCCCCACAATTTACGCCCTACAACATCGCCAACACGGCCCCCGATTCCTTGATCGATCTCATCAAAAATAAGGGTTGGCGTGGCATCAACTTCGGCAAGCGCCGTTTTCAGAGCCAGCATCAAACGAGCCGTCTCACCACCACTAGCAACTCTGGCCATTGGCTTCAACGGCTCGCCCGGGTTGGTGGAAATCACAAACTCCGCCTTATCGATCCCTGTTTTGTCAAAAGCGAGACGTTGATTGTCTACGTAAGCCCCGTTTTCTTTGGGTTCTGTTTGGAAATCTACTTGGAAACGAGCTCCTTCCATATGCAAATCAGCCAACTGTTTTTCTACGGCCGTTCCCAGCTCATCTGCCGCCGCTTTTCGTTTCTGCGAGAGACGCTGAGCTAGCTTCCCAATTTGGCGCAAGTGCGCTTCCTCTTCTTTTTCCAGAACCGTGATCCGTTCACCACTGCCTTCAATGGTTTCTAACTCTTTGATGGCATCCTCTTGCACTTGTAAAATCGCTTCGATGCTGTCGCCATACTTTCGTTTGAGCATATGAATGAGCTCTAACCGTTCTTCTACAAAATCAAGACGACCCGGATTGAATTCCAAATCATTGAGATAGGATTGTAAATCTGAAGAGATTTCGCTCAATTGAAAAATAACACCTTGTAAATTTTCCAACGTTGGTGATTGGGTATCATCGTAGCGGGTGAGCTGCACCAATGCACGTTCAGCTTGCCCCAACATATCAGCGACAGCAAGGGTGTCGTCATCCATGCCCGTCAACAAGGTCACTGCTTCTGAAGCAGCACGCATCAACTGTTCAGCATTGCCCAGACGGGTACGTTCAGCACGCAGTTCTTCTTCTTCACCAACTTGTAGTTTAGCCGCCTCTATCTCTTTGATTTGAAATTGGAGCATATCGGCTCTTTGCGCATTGGTGCGTTCATTTTGGCGCAGTTCGTTAAGTTCTTTTTGCATGGCCTGCAGTTTGCCCACTTCTCGGGAAACGGCCGTTCGCTCGCTTTCTGCTTTAGCATAAGAATCTAATAATGGCAGGTGAGAACGTGGTCTAAGCAAAGAGAGATGCTCACCTTGTCCATGAATGTCGATAAGTGGTTCGGCGATTTGGCGTAAGATCGTCAGATTAACAGTACGGCCGTTAACGCGACAAATATTACGGCCGTTATTGCGTAACTCCCGTGCCAAAATAATTTCTCGGCTGTCTTCCTCATCTAACCCTTCCGCTTCCAGTAATGGATGCAGGAGCTTTTGTAAGCTCGGTGTCAAAGAAAACGTGGCTTCCACATATGCTTCAGCCACACCAGCACGGATCATCGACGTATCAGCACGACCACCTAAAACAAGAGTAACCGCATCTAAAATAATCGACTTACCCGCACCTGTCTCCCCAGTTAATACATTAAACCCAGACAAAAACGGTAAGCGCAGTTCATCAATAATGGCAAAGTTACGAATATAAATTTCTGATAGCATAAGAAAAGAGATTGGAGATTGGAGATTGATTGCTCATGGCTTGGAGATTGAGAAAAACTTAATCTCTAATCTCATAACGTCCGTTGCTAATCTCCCATCTCCCCTTTTGTTAACGCATTTGATAATAAATAGCTGGAATTGCAAAAAATAGATAAATTCCAAGCACAATAAGATTGAATCCTAACCCTACCAGTATACTTGGCAAAATGGTAGCCACAATTGTAACAACAGCAACAACAATTGGTAAATAACGCCCACGCCGTCGTCCTATAGCTCGTTTAATGATGCCTCCAATAAAGCTGCCAACCGCACCACCTGCCGCTGCGAGAATAAACCACAAGAATATTCCCCCAAACGACCCCAACAGCGTTAAGACTACACCCCCAATCAAACCCAAAATAAAGGCCACAATCGGGGCGACGATGTAATCACTAGTTTGTGAATTAAAATATTTATCTTCAAGTTCACGGATGCAGTCGGGGCACGCATACCCAACGGCCGTTTTCTTGGCACAATCAATACAAATTGGTTTGCCACAAGTATAACAACGCAGTGATGTTTCTTTGTTTGGATGGCGATAACATGCAAGTTCGTAAACCGCTTCATCAACAGGCTCAGGTGATTGAACTGGCTCTGCTTTTGGTTTTGGATCAGGCTCTAACCCAAGCAAATCAATCTCTTCGCCGCGTAGTTTGGCTAATCCAATTAAAGCACGACGATTGTTTTCATCTAGTTCCAATGCTTTATTAAACGCCTCTTCCTGAGCATCATCCCCTATTGTAACTTCACCAAGACCTGCCCAAGCATCTGCCGCATCGGGCACTTCTGCAATAATCTCCTCGTATAATTCCTTAGCCGCCGAACGCTTACCATTAGCGGCTACCTTGTCCGCTTGACGCAACATTGAGCGTAAACGGGGTTGACTAATTGACATAACACTTTTCCTTTTCGCAGTCAAGGATCACAAACTTTTAAGGCGAGAAGTGAATTTCACTAGCATGCAACATCCACAGCGCGCCACTAATTCCGAATATGACCCAACCTTTCCATAATCCGTCGGTAAAAGTAACCTGCACTTTCTATCCGAGCAAAATAACAAGAGTGGCTTGATTTTTTAATACGCACAACATCCTCATCTTGCACCAAAATACCATGTTGTCCATCTGGTGTAAGATACGCCTCATGATCCATACTCAAATGGATTGCAATTTCCGCATGTTCGTGCAAAACCAAAGCACGATCAAAACTAAGATGGGCAGCCACAGGCAAGACAACAAAGTTGGGCAGTTGTGGTGGCAAAAGCGGACCACCTGCTGCCATAGAATAAGCGGTAGAACCGGTGGGTGTAGCCACAATCAAGGCATCTGCCGTGTAATTTGTAACCAAATCACCATTCACCATCAGCCGAAAACGCACGACACGTGCTTGGCGGCCACGCCCAACAACAATGTCGTTAATCGCAGTGAAGGTGTTTATTTTACGGCCGTTTCGGCATAATTCCGCCTGCAACATCAGCCGTTCTTCTGTCCAATACTCACCGGAGAGTAATTTCTCTAACTTCTGTGGCCACTCGTCTGGTTGTGCTTCACACAAAAAACCAACCTTGCCCAAATTGACGCCAAATACAGGAACACTAAACGGAGATGCCATGCGTCCAGCCCGTAGCAGAGAACCATCACCCCCCAATACAATGATCAGAGAACTCCCAGCAACCAAGTCAGATACGGCCGTATCTTCCCGATTTGCAGCAACCCATGTTTGTACGTTGCGCTCGCCTAGCCACGCTTCAATTTCAGCGGCAAGCGGTTTAGACAATTCAATGCCAGGATGGTGAAGGATTCCAATTTTCATGAGCACCTATTATAGCGATTTCCGTCACAAAGTCGGTAAACATTATATAAACATTGGGATACAAAAAAAGCGTGCCTATCTTTGATTAACAACAATATTTTCCTTTTATCAACACCTGTAAATAAGCAGCAAAAGGAAACGCCAATTGATCCACCTTAGGAACATGTTCAACAATTTCTATATTCTGCGCATCAAGTTTGGGAAAAAATTAATCCTCGCGGAAGCGCCGTTCCAACCCTTGCAATAGTTCGGCCGCTTCGACCAACTTATCCAGTGGGTTTTCGTCCCCTGTAAAATAACGATAATCAGCAGGCATTAAATCCAAACGATCCACCAATTCATCATACTTTTCTTTCAACGCTCTGGGGGAAACATTAAAAGTGGCAGAAACTTCGGCACGGGTCATCTCAACAAAATTGATTTTAATAATGGCATAAGTCAAGCCTGCCGCCCATAATTCAGGTTTAGGAATACGTAATGGTTTTCGTCCAACCGTAATTCGATACTCTAACCACATCTGAATCGCTTTCCCTATTTGCTGAATGGGTAAGCCGAGCTTTTTCATGCCTTCAATCAGTTTTTGCTCAACCTCATCCAAACCCGAAGAAAACAACTTTTCAAAACGAGCAATAAGTTCAGGGTTGGTCTCAACTTGCAAATATCCCCCAAGTGCCTCCATCGCTTTATCATAATCACCGCTCCGCGTGTAAGCACGTGTCAGGTTCAACCGATATTCTGGGTTTTGGGAATCATTTTTGATTGCTTTTTCAAATGAATCAATCGCATTTTCAATCTCCCAAGCTCGAAAATACGCTTCTCCATCTCTGTTCAACTCAATGGCTCTATCTTCTTTTTTGCTCATAATTCTCCCATGATACCCAAAAGTCGTTCAACTCAACTCTAAACAATTCTGGATAGCAACTATACAGGTTGGTTAGTGAAATCAGGTTTCCCTCTAAAAGCTTCAATCTACTTCAGACAAACCCTTGAGATCTGTTTGTATAGCACACTCAATTATTAAGATAAACGGGATACACTTCTTGTTGCAAAATTGTACAGAGGGGAAAAATAACAGTCAAGGCGAACTCAATTTTGATAAATCAGGGGTTGGAACAAAGTGTTCATCTTGGCAATTTCATCTGCAAAGTGGGGAAACTGCTCTGTTGGTGCACAACCTATCAAAATAAAGTGCGTCTGTTCGGCAGTAACAAATTGCGTTGTACAACGTGTTTCGCGAGAATTATCTTCTAAATAATGGGCAACATTGACTCTGATGTCATTTGTTGTTGGTTCAACCTCAGCCATCCGCAATATTTCCCAACCAGACGCAGTGACTAAATCCATAATTTGCGTATTACTCGCGGTTTGCAACCCTTGACTGCCTACAATTAATAGATAGGCTGGGGACCCCTCTTTTTGAATGAGCATGTAAGGAACGACATCTCCAGCTATTCTCGTTTCTAGTGAGGTAAATGTAGAATCTGCATTTAGCATTTGCAGCTGCTTGGCAAATTCACCCACAGGTACAACATCCTTATTTTCTACAAATGCCCAAGCTTGAGGAATATCCAATGTAAATTGAAGGTTTGTATCTGTCACAGTTTGCCAGTCTGGTTCTCGATTAAGTTCTGGGTTTAGCAAAAACAAAGGTTTATTCGCCAAACTTTGCACAATAAACACCAGTGTGAGTAAACAAATGAATGTAAAAACGGCATAGGTAAAAACGGCCGTTAATGAGATGGGTTCCAATTCTTCTTCAACAGCGGACGCAGCATTCATAGCAGAAACGGCCGTTGTTGATAATTTGCCCCGTCCATTTTCGGCCGTAGCAGGTTTGCTTCTATTGCCTCTCCGTTTATTCTCCGCGCCACAATGCCAGCAAGTCGCATCCGTTAGTAATATCGTCTGTCCACACTTCTCACACTGAGTAACCACAAGTATTCCTTTTCATCTAATAAATCAATTCTTCACTACCATTCTAAAGTACAATTACGTATATGAACACAGAAATAATCAATTTACTCGCAGCCAGGCGCTCAATTCGCCGTTATTTGCCAAACCCCGTGCCAGAAGAAATTGTACACCACCTCTTAACGAGCGCGACGTGGGCGCCATCCGCCCATAATCGCCAACCGTGGCGTTTTGCAGTCATCCAAACAGAAGCAATTAAACAGGAATTAGCCTCCGCTATGGGAACCAAATTAAAACGAGATCTGCAAGCAGATAACGTTCCAGAATCCATTATTCAAAAAGATGTCACTCGTTCCTATGAGCGCATCACGAAAGCCCCACTGATTTTTATTGCCTGCACCAGCATGGAAGATATGGACAATTACCCCGACCCAATACGCCAACAAAATGAATGGGTCATGGCTACCCAAAGCACAGCAATGGCGATCCAAAATCTGCTCCTTGCAGCACATGCATTTGGCCTAGGTGCCTGTTGGATGTGTGCGCCTCTTTTTTCTCAAGAAGTGGTGCAAATGACTCTAGGCTTACCCTCCAACTGGGAGCCACAAGCATTAATTACCATCGGATACCCAGCGGAAAATAAAGAAAAATCACGGTTCCCAGTTGACACACGCACCAAGTTTTTTTAACCTGAGTAAAAATCTCACAACTGAACCGTAAAAGAATCTACTGATTCCTATTTAATTATCCATAACTACATAAAATCTTTTTCTTAAAAAGTTAAAAAAACACTAGCCCTGCTCCCAACTTTCTGTTATTATTGGATTGATTCGATTTATCTGATTTATCGAATGAATGAACCGCTATGCTACTGAACAAATTAGATTCTGATTTTCTACAATACATCGTAGAGCATCATGTGTCGCCGGGGGACAAACTCCCATCACTGAATGAAATAAGCGCTGAACTTGGGGTGAGTGTTGGCAAATTGCGCGAACAACTTGAAGTTGCACGTGCGCTAGGATTTGTATCTGTTCGTCCACGATTAGGCACACAACGAGAACCCTACAAATTCTCCCCAGCAATTTTAGCCAGCATCTTATTCGGCATTGGCACAACAGAAGCACAGTTTGCTCAATTTAGCCAGCTACGACAGGCAATCGAAGTGAGCTTTTGGGTTGAGGCTGTTTCCCAATTAAGTAGTGAAGACAAAGCTGAGTTGAAACAGCTCATCAATCGAGCATGGGGTAAGTTACGGGGCCAACCAATCCATATTCCAGCATCTGAACATCGTGATTTACATTTGAATATTTTTAAGCGCTTAGATAATCCATTTGTATTAGGTATCTTGGAAGCGTATTGGGATGCATATGAAGCGAGCGAACTGACACGCTTTATGGGGTATCAATATTGGCTTGACGTCTGGGCGTATCATGAAGAAATTGTAGATGCATTGTGTGCCAATGAATTCGAGCGGGGTCGCCAATTGTTAGTTGAGCATTTTGCTCTGTTACCCACCGAACCTGCCATTGACAGTATCAGTTAGAGAGGAATTTATGAGTTTAAAACAAGAATTAGAACGAGAAAAAGTTTCCGACTTGGATTTGTCGGAGTTTTGCCAAGTGGCCCCAGGAACGGCCGTTTCTGAAGCAATTAAAAAGATGCAAGCCACTCAAAGTAAGGTTTGCCTCGTCACACAGGACAAACATCTAAAAGGCATCCTCACAGATAGAGACGTTTTACGGAAAATTGCCGTCAATACCGCTACTTTTAGCAAACCTGTAGAAAGTGTTATGACCAAAGACCCTGTCACCATTAACCCAACAACTACAGCTGCTTATGCTTTGTGGCTAATGGATGACAAGCATTTTCGTAACCTTCCTGTGGTAGATAGAACAGGAAATGTTGTGGGCAACATGACCCATCAAGCCGTCATTAACTATTTAGCTGCACGCTACCCTGTTGAAGTATTAAACAGACCAAACAACCCAGACAACTTCCCCAACAAGCCAGAAGGCGGGGACTAAAATAGTAGGAGACTCTTATGAGCGAACCAATCAATGAATTTAAGGAACTAGACTCAATTGTCATCCGTTTCGCTGGCGACTCTGGCGACGGTATGCAATTGACAGGGACACAGTTCACCAACACCTCTGCTGTTTTTGGTAATGATGTTAGCACCATGCCCGACTACCCAGCAGAAATCCGCGCCCCTGCGGGGACGCTAGCTGGTGTAAGTGGCTTCCAAGTTAATTTCTCTAATCAAGACATTTTGACCCCTGGTGATTCACCACAAGTCTTGGTGGCGATGAATCCAGCTGCACTCAAAACAAGCTTACCCGACCTAGAAGAAGGTGGAACGATTATCATCAACACCGACGCCTTCACCCGTAACAACTTAAAAAAAGCAGGATATGATGAAAACCCACTTGAAGATGAGAGTTTAAATCATTACCACGTCATTCAAGTGCCACTAACTACCTTAAACCGTGAAGCATTAAAAGATATTGGAGATTTATCCAATAAAGATAAGGATCGCTCACAAAACCTATTTGCATTGGGTATTGCCTTCTGGATGTTTGAACGCCCAATGGGAACCACATTAGATTGGTTGAAACAAAAATTCGCCAAACGCCCAGAAGTGGTTGAAGCGAACTCACGCGCCCTAAACGCGGGTTATAACTTCGGGGATACAATGCGTACCTTCCAACAACGGTACCGCATTCGTCCTGCCTCTTTACCTGCAGGCACTTACCGCAAAATTACAGGGAATGAAGCAATGGCCATAGGTCTTGTCACCGCTGCCGAAAAAATGGGGAAACCACTCTTCTATGGTACATACCCCATTACACCTGCAAGTGACATCTTACATGCTCTTGCCCCCCTACGTCACTTTGATGTGCGCACCTTCCAAGCAGAAGATGAAATTGCTGCCATGGGGTCTGTCCTTGGTGCGGCCTTTGGTGGGGCCTTTGCAGTTACAGGGACAAGTGGTCCCGGTGTTGCCCTTAAAGGTGAAGCAATGGGGTTGGGTATCATGCTCGAACTCCCTATGATAATTATCAATGTACAACGTGGTGGTCCAAGTACAGGGCAACCAACGAAAACAGAACAAAGCGACCTTTTGCAGGCGATGTTCGGCCGCAATGGGGAAAGCCCCATTCCCGTCATCGCGCCCAAAAGCCCATCAGACTGTTTTGAAATGGCCTTGATGGCTGCCCGTATGGCTGTTCGTGCTATGACACCAGTGATGGTTCTCTCTGACGGCTTCTTGGCAAACAGCTCTGAACCCTGGCGTATTCCCGTGGCAGCAGATATTCCTACCATTGAAGTGGTTCACCCAGGCCCAAATGAGAATGGAGATGGCCCATTCTTGCCTTACAAGCGAAATGAACATGGAGGTCGTCCGTGGGCATTGCCGGGTACAAAAGGTTTGGAACACCGAATGGGTGGTTTGGCAAAAGCACCAGAAACAGGGAATGTTTCTTATGACCCTGACCATAATGTTCAAATGTTCCATGAACGTCGCAATAAAATTGCAAAGTTGACCGAAATTATTCCTGACCAAGAAGTATTTGGCCCAGCTTCTGGTGATTTATTGGTCGTAAGTTGGGGAGGCACCTTTGGTGCGGTTCGCTCTGGTGTAACAAAAGCATTGGAAAACGGCCGTTCTGTCGCCCACGCCCATATCCAATATCTCAATCCATTCCCGAAAAACCTGGAATCGGTCCTAAAACGATACAAAAAAGTGGTTGTTGCTGAAATTAATGGCGGACAATTAGCCTTCCTCTTGCGAGGCACTTATGCTCTTGACATTCAATCCTTCTCCAAAATGGCAGCACGGCCGTTTAAAATTATCGAAATTACCGAAAAAATCGAGGAACTGCTTGGTTAAGTGTTTGTCTAAGACACACTAATTAGGAGTGAAATTATGACTACATCAATTCCATTAGAACTTACACGTAAAGATTTCGTCTCAGACCAAGCGGTACGTTGGTGCCCCGGTTGTGGCGATTACTCAATTATTGCCCAAGTACAAAAAACATTACCAGACATTGGTGTTCCCAAAGAAGATATCGTCTTTATTTCTGGTATTGGCTGCTCTAGCCGTTTTCCTTACTACATGAATACCTATGGTATCCATAGCATTCACGGGCGAGCCCCTACATTGGCAACAGGGTTAGCAATCGCCAATCCTGAACTGAGCGTTTGGGTTATCACTGGTGATGGAGATGGGCTTTCAATTGGTGGTAATCATCTCATTCATGCCATTCGCCGTAATGTAAATATGAACATTATCTTGTTCAACAATCGTATTTATGGTCTCACCAAAGGGCAATTTTCGCCAACATCAGGCCAAGGAAAGAAAACCAAATCTTCACCCATGGGTTCAATTGAAAAACCATTAAACCCAATTGCTTTGGCCTTGGCTTCAGAAGCAACATTTATTGCGCGTTCCATTGACGCCAACCCAACCCACTTAGGGGAAACTTTATATACGGCATCCCAACACAAGGGAATCTCTTTTATTGAGGTGTTCCAAAACTGTGTCATCTTTAACCCAACCGAATGGGAAGGATTAGATGACCGTCGTACCCGTGACGATAACACGCTTTATCTTGAACATGGCAAACCGATGGTCTTTGGAAAGAATCTCGACAAAGGAATTCGCTTGAATGGACTCACACCAGAGGTGGTTGAGTTAGGAAATGGTATTACTGAGGCTGATTTAGTTATCCATGATGAAACTTCGCCACAAATCACTTACATGCTTAGCGAGATGAACTACCCTGAATTCCCAGCACCTATGGGTGTTTTCCGTCAAGTTGAAGGACGCACCTATACAGAAGGGTTGATGGGACAAGTTGCAGCGGCCCAAGCAGCAAAAGGTGTTGGTGATTTAGATAAATTGTACACCTCTGCTGATTTGTGGACGGTCACAGAATCTGACGCTCAAGCTGTCGCTTCAAAACAAACGGGACGATTGTCATTGGAAATCAATGAAGAATATGTCGATGCCATCGATCAAGAGCCTTCTCAAACCACAGATCTTCAAGATAGCATTACAGATGATACAATTGCGATGCTCAATCCAAAAGCACCGATCACAACAGATGCGTCCGCTTCTTTGGAAAAAGCAATACGGCAAATGAATGCGCATAATATTGGTTGCTTGTTGGTTACCGATGACGCTGACAAGTTGATTGGCATCTTTACGGAACAAGATGTTTTGATGCGGGTAACTGGCATTGTTGAAGATCTAAGTGCAGCTAAGATTGCAGATTATATGACCAGTGATCCCATTGCATTAACGGCCGATTTGCCCATTGCGCAAGCCTTACATGAAATGTCTGTACATGGCTTCCGTCACGTCCCTCTCGTCGATGCAAACAACCGACCAGAAGGTGTCATTTCTTTTCGGGATGTGATTCGTCATTTGAAAGAAAACTTAAATTAGACATTTTGGCAATTGACCTTTTCAATTGTCAATAACAGATACTCATGGAACGGCCATATTGGTTTCCATGAGTATTTTTTTATCTTAACCACTATCTTTCATATGTGAAAACGCAAAAGTTCTTTGCAATAGCAAAGGGTGATTTCTACGTTTTCACTTAAGTAATTCACAATTTTTGCTCGTTTTATTTCAGAATATTTTTTGTGAATTACATATTCAGTATAAGGAGATTTATTATGGGCGTATTAGACATTGCGCCGGAAACCACATCAACCGAGAAACGGCCGTCTAACATCAACGACTTCTCGATTGTAGCCGCCACAGCCAACGGAACGGGGAGCCAAACCGCGAATATGGCTATTTTGCGTGCAATCTTCAAAATGGGCATTCCTGTTAATGGCAAAAATATCTTTCCTAGCAACATTCAAGGCTTACCTACCTGGTATCACATTCGCGTAAGCCATGAAGGATACATTGCCCGACGCCACACGTCAGAAATATTGATTGCTTTTAATCAAGCCACAGTCGCTGAAGATATTGCAGACTTACCTGCCGGCGGTATTTGTATTCATAATGGCGATTGGCGTTCCCTTCCCCAACGAGATGACATCACTTACTATGCCATACCAGTCAACCAGTTTGTTAAAGAAACCGGCATGAAAGGGAAGCTCAAGGATTATATTTCCAACATGGTCTATGTCGGTGCGGTTGCTCATCTGCTAGAAATTCCACTAGAAAAAATTGAAGAAGCGTTGAGTTACCATTTCAAAAAGCGGCAAAAGCTCGTTGACTCCAACATGAGTGTTGTGCGTGCTGCGTATGAATGGACGGCCGAAAATATCGTTAAATCTGACCCATATCGTGTCGAAGCAATGGACAAAACAGACGGTCTGATTATGATGACCGGAAATGAAGCAGGGGGACTTGGCGCTGTCTTTGGTGGTGCCACCTTCGTTGCTTGGTACCCAATTACACCATCAACCAGTTTCGTCGATGCCATGAACGATTATCTGCCGAAGCTGCGCAAAGACCCAGAAACAGGCGAAGCAACCTATGCGGTTGTGCAAGCAGAAGATGAGCTTGCCGCCATTGGGATGCTTTTGGGCGCTGGTTGGGCTGGGGCACGTGCAGTCACAGCAACGTCTGGGCCGGGAATCTCTCTCATGGCCGAATTTGCTGGATTAGGTTACTTTGCCGAAATCCCAGCCGTTATTTGGAATATTCAAAGGGTTGGGCCCAGCACTGGCCTCCCTACGCGCACCGGCCAAGGAGATGTTATCTTTACCTACTATTTGGGCCATGGCGATTCTAAAAACGTCATTTTGTTCCCTTCCTCTATTGCCGAATGTTTTGAATTTGGAACAACGTCACATAATTTGGCAGACCAATTACAAACCCCTGTTTTTGTCCTCAGCGATTTAGATTTGGGGATGAATAATTGGATGTCGGAACCTTTTGCTTATCCCGAAGTGCCCATCAATCGCGGTAAGGTGATTTCAGCCGAGGATGTGACCAAGGAATACGGCCGTTATAAAGACATTGACGGCGATGGCATAGGTTACCGCACCTTACCTGGCAATGAAAATCCATTAGGTGCGTGGTTTGCCCGTGGCACAGGACATGATGAAAACGCCATTTATAGCG
>JBNKHS010000045.1:0-16283 GCA_050290485.1 Promineifilaceae bacterium (SeqCode)
CCAACCAACATTTAGTTGATAAACACCCTACTGTCTTTATTGGGAATACGACACAAGGAACGGCTATTTCTGTTGATAATGCGGCTGGGATTCGACAGGCATTGACGCATCTTGCTGAGCATGGACATCGACAGATCGCGTTTATTGCTGGCCAACCAGAAGATGTGGATGGCGACAGCCGTGAGCGCTTAAACGCATATCTCGCGGCCGTTCGTGAATTGGGGTTGGCGGAAAATGCCGATCTTATTGCCTATGGTCATCATGTGGTGGACAGAAGTGAATTGGCGATGGAGCGCATCTTGGCCCGAAACGTGCCGTTTACGGCCGTTTTAGGAAGCAGTGACGAGTGTGCGATTGGGGCGATAAATGTCTTGCAAAAAGTAGGTAAACGTGTGCCACAAGATGTTGCCGTCATTGGGTTCGATGATTTACCAGAGGCAATATTACAAAATCCCCCTTTAACCACCATCCACAGTCCAACCTTTGAACGTGGACAGCGTGCGGTTGACTTATTGCTCGATATGATTGCCGGTAAGACGCCGCAGCGTAAAAAGATCAATGTCCCCACACGCCTCATTTTGCGTCAGTCATGCGGTTGTTCTCATTTATCGACCAATTACATGAAACACAAAAAGCAGTTCACAGATTATGCGCAAGCACGCGAAACATTAGCACAAGCTGTTTTTGAAGTTATTAAAAGTGAGACACGTCGGTTGAGTGCGGAAGATGTGCAACAACTGAGTCGCCAGTTGGTTGACCAATTTATTGTCAGTTTAGATCAACAAGAAATAACCTCATTTGACAAAGCTATCGATCAAATTTTGCAGCGTGTCGTAGCCGTAAAAGGGAACATTCATTGTTGGCAAATGGCAATTTCATTATTAAATGATGCGCTGCCATTTTTGTTGCCTAAACAGTGTGATGAACCTCGTTCTTTGCGCCAAATGGCAGAAATTTGGTTGACTGAAGCGCGTATACGTATCAGCGAACAGGTACAACGTCAGTTACAACAAAACAAGCTTAATGAACGTGCTCAAGCTGGGCATATGGGTCGCTTGACAGCGGGGTTGTTGACTGCGCTCGATGAGAGTGAAATTTTTGCCACCTTAAAGACGTATTTGCCACCCTTGAGCATTGATCATGCGGTGTTGGCTCTGTTTCAACCGCGTGATGATGATCCCTATGGGTGGAGTTATCTACGAACGACAGCACCAGCTGATATGCTTCATTTGCGTATTGAGACGAAAACATTTCCTCCTGCCCAACTGTATCGTGGGAAACGGCCGTATAGTTTAGCGTTGCTACCCTTAATTGATGAACAAAATGAGTCCAAGCAGGGATTTATCGCTTTTGACACAGGAAACTTGGCTTTGTGTGGTGCTATCTTGCAGCAAATTGTTGCCGCCTTAAAAACCACACAACTTTATCGCGAAGCTGAGGAAGGGCGTCAATTGGCAGAAGAAGCCAATCGTCTGAAAAGTCGGTTTTTATCAACAGTAAGCCATGAATTACGCACCCCACTTAGCTTAATCGTTGGCTTGAGTAACATGGTGCTTTATGAAGAAAGCGCCAATATTGAGTTGCCGCAAACCTTTCGTGATGACCTCGAACGGATTTACGCCAGCGCACAGCACTTGGATGGCTTAATTCGCGATGTGCTTGATTTAGCGCAAACTGAACTGGGGCATCTCCGTCTCAGTTGGGACACACTTGACTTGATGGAAGTGTTACGTCTTTCCGCTTTGGTGGGCGAACAGCTCGTGCGCGAAAAAGATCTGAATTGGCATGCAGACATTTTTACAGATCCCGTGTTTGTCCGTGGCGACCGAACACGGCTGCAGCAAGTAATTCTCAATCTTTTGCATAACGCAGTTAAATTTACACAGCAGGGCACTATTTCACTTTCCGTTGCTGTACAAGAAAATCTCGTTACTGTATTTGTGCGTGATACAGGCTTAGGTATTGAGCAGGATGAGCAGGCAGTGATCTTTAACGAATTTCGGCGCAGTGAACGTGCTGAAAGTGGCGGCTACGGCGGTTTAGGCATTGGCTTAACCATTAGCAAACGTATCATTACCTTGCATGGTGGTGATATTCATGTGGACTCATCTGGGCAGAATGGAGAAGGGTCGCTGTTTTATTTTACGTTACCGCGCTACCGGCAGGAGGTAGGGCATGTGGTTGCTGAACCAGAGCAGACGGTTTTGTTGCTTGCTGAACAGTCGCAAAAAAATGAATTGCTCTATGACCGGTTAACCCAACAGGGTGTAGCTGTTGATGCATTGTGGTTAAAGGAGCATTCTGATGAGGAAATATTACAGACCGATGTCCAGAATCGGCTGCTTGTGGATCAAAATTTGCTGTCTCAACAAGATGAGCGCTGGGCAAAGATTTGGGGACAATTGGATCAGATAGCTGCAGCGCCTTTATTTTATACTTTGACGCCTGAGCAGGATCAGGGGGCATTGCTAGAATTTGATTATCTGACAAAACCGATGGATTCTGATGCGTTTAATCATGTTTTGCAGAAACAGGGTTTGGCCGATAGTTCATCGCTTAAGACGATTTTGATTGTGGATGATGAGCCTGCGATCTTAGATATGCATGTGCGTATTGTTGCTACGCAAGGGGAAATGTACCGTATTTTGACAGCGGAAAACGGCCGTATTGCCTTGGATATCATGCAAAAAGAAATCCCCGATTTGCTTTTACTCGATTTGATGATGCCCGAAGTGGATGGCTTTGCTGTTTTGGAAGCAATGCGTGCCCAAGATGCGTTGCGTGGTGTTCCTGTTGTTGTCCTTACCGCACAATTGCTGACAGCCGCCGATATGACGCGTTTGTCGCAGGGGGTGACCACAGTGCTCAACAAAGGCTTGTTTACCATTGATGAGACGATCGCTCATATTGAGAAAGCGTTGACCAAAGATAAGTTGTTGGGACAGGAAACACAACGTTTGGTCCGTCAGGCAATGGCCTACATTCATGAACAATATGCCCAACCATTGACACGCGAAGATATCGCCAGATATGTTGGCGTTCATCACGATTATTTGACGCGCTGTTTTAGCCAGGAAACGGCCGTTTCTCCAGTCACCTACCTTAATCGTTATCGCATCATCCAAGCTAAAAAATTGTTAAAAGAGTCTGAGCTCAATATGACTGAAGTCGCCATTGCGGTTGGTTTTTCGAGCAGTAGTTATTTTAGTCGCACCTTCCGTCGCGAAACAGGGATTTCTCCCTCCGCTTATAAACGCCAAGCATATAGAAATTAAATCAAGTCAGAAATGTACAAATGAAGATCAGGATTGTGCAAGACATTTCTTTTGCCCTGCATACAATCTATAACTGAAACCAAATTGCAACAAATAGGAAAACCTTGTGGAGGTAAAGAAAAACAACACGATCATTATCATTGAAGATGATCCTTCAACGCTCTATGTCTTAAGACGATTCGTCGAAAGTAGTCATTGTCGAGCTCTTGTAACAACGCAGGGAAAAACGGCCGTATCCTTAGCCGAACAAGAAGCGCCTATCATGATCATCATTGGTGTGCAGTTAGCAGAAATAGATGGTTGCTGCGTTTTACAAAATTTACGTCAAAACATGTGGACACAGCACATTCCTGTCATTTTGGTCTCAAACTCTGTGGATGAAAAATGTTACACAGCCAAAGGAGTCATTGGGTATTTAACCGTGCCATTACTCTATCAAAATTTTCTGACATTGATGACACCATTTCTGTGAAGACATTTTGATCGTTTGTTGATGTGTGGCGAGAGTAATGAAAATGTTGAAGACGCGCCAGCGGCGGCGTCTCTACAAATGCTATTTTTCGAAGGAGGATAACTCGTTAGAAATTAAGCCTGTTGATATTTCCTATAGTAAGCGTTTATATATCGTTCGTTGAGCAGCGATCGATATTGTGGATAACAAGATTATTTCACGAAATAAGGAGAAGTTACATGTTTCGTTTTCGTAGTTTATTTTTTTTAACAATGCTTGGCTTGGCTCTTGCTATCTTTGCAATTGGACAGCCAACACAAGCACAAGGTCTAACATGCGGGTTGGCCGCAACTCAAATTTATGGTGTTGTTACTGATGCTGAAACGTTTGCACCCATTCAAGGCGCAAAAATAACGGCCGTCACCTTCTGGGAAGGGGATCCCAACGACCCTAGCGATGATATCATTCATAATACAACAAATGCACCATCGTTCACGGATAGCCAAGGCAACTTCACCCATTATCATCCACATTGTGGTGCGCCATTAACGCAATCAGGTTTTTATAAGATTGAGAAAGCTGGATATAAGCCTGCTGTTTTTAATGCGCGTTTTCCAGTTGGATTTTATGGTCCATACTTAATTCACCAATTAGAACCAGCGGATGGAACGAATGTTTTGTGGGCAGGGTTGCGTTCATCAAGCTATGGTCCTGGCATTGGCGGTATTGAGTTTCCGCCAAAAGGTAAGTGGGAAACGGGCATGAATGAAGTGGCGAGTAATTGGAATACGGCCGTTCCTGCGAGCATTTGGGGTGTGAGCGAAGTCCGTTACTGTTCTGATGGTGTACCAGAAGCATGTGGCACGACCTTTGAATTTGCCAACCCTGGTGGGGTAAACGACCAATACATTGGGTTTGATGCCAGTAAACGTGATCATCACGCTTATTTAGACCTTTTTGATGCCGCAGGTATCAAAGTCTTTTTGGGCATCGAACCGGGTTGGGCTGATATTGACAAAACTATTGAAATTGCCCTTGAAGAGTTTGGCCATCATTCAAGTGTAGCTGGGGTAAGTGTTGATATTGAGTTCTATCACTTTGATGCCGACTTTGACAATAATGATCCCAATAATACGCAGTTGAAAGTGAGTTTTGCAGACGCCCAACGTTGGGAAATGTTAGTCAAACATCATGACCCACATAAACGTCTTGTGCTCAAACATTTCTTCTCAACAGACCTAGATAGCGGATATTATGGCGATATCATCTTTGTCGATGACACGCAGGATATGGGTAGTTTGAATGGGTTGCTTGAAGGCTCAGGCGGGGGAGAAGGGATGATCGATTTTGCTCGTGCATTCCCTAATAATGATGTGATGTATCAAATTGGGTACCCAGCAGATTGGTTTGATAACTCTTCCGAGACACCAACAAGCAATGCCCCATGGTTCTGCAAAATTAGTCCATGGAATCAGTCGGGGCCATGTGATGAAAACAGTATTCCTGCTGATGAAGCACATCAACTTGTGCCTCAATTAGGTAATGCTTTGCAAAATGCTACGCCCAATTCACAAGATATTGGCATTATCTGGGTCGATTTCACGATGGGTAAATTATATCCAGATGTTTTTGATAGCTCTCCGATTGGCGTCGATGACTGGTCACCACATGGGGTTTGGTACGACGTTGGCGATTTAGTAAGTTACGATGGTGATATTTGGGAAAACACCTACGCACATTGGTCAAACGTAGCTTACTATCCTGGCGCGCCTGGTCTCTGGTTTTGGCAACGCCAATAATAACCAATTGTTCAATCCTCCACTTGAGCGATAAATGCTCATTTTGAACGAGGCGAACGGTGTGACTTTGTGCGGTCGCACCGTTCATCTTTTACTTTTACGCCGATGAAAATCCTATTTTGTTATGTTGGCCATCACAGAAAGGTTTGTTCTGTGACCCGCCACATCGACAAAGTGCAGCCTTTTCACCGCTAAAAACTTTCTTTCCCTGACTATCGTGAATTTCAAAATTACCCGTGAGTAGGCAGGGACCATTTTGTAAAGGATTAATGGTCAGTGGGTTGGGGGTGGAAACGGCCGTATCTGCATCATTGCCTGTTAAAACACCAGCCTTCGCTTGAAACTCAATTTTCTTGTGCGCGTTATCACAAAATGGTTTGTTCTCCGAAGCACCACAACGGCAGAGTGCCAATCTTGTTTCATGCGTTGTTGTGCCATCAGGCAAATTAATTGTGATGTCTCCAGTTACATAGAGCGGTCCATCCGCCATTGGCAGAATAACATTTGTGGTTGGCACTTCTTCCACTATTTCATCCACACGAGAATATTGTAATGCTCCTGTCGGACAACGTTCGATAACTTCAACAAGATTCTCCGTTGCAGCATGCTGCGGTTGAATCCACGGCCGTTTTTCCACATCAAAGACAGCGGGTAAACCACGAACACACTCCGCTGCATGGATACAGCGTTTAATATCATATTGAACCACAATGCCATCACCTTGATACTCTCGAATCTTACTCATAGCTACTCCTTGATGTACATTTTTGCATTCCATACCAACGATTGATATTCAGGATGTTTACGAATGTAACCGGCGACAAACGGGCAAAGTGGTATGACTTGAAGGTTATTCTCTTTTGCATATTCAAGTGCAGTTTTTGCCATCTTGCTGGCAACACCTTGTCCTTCGAAGATTTTTGGCACTTCCGTGTGTGTAAACACAATATTTTTGCCTGCTGGAATATAATCGATGAGAGCAAAATAATCGCCAACCTTCGTTTCAAAACGACGTGCATCCTGATTATTTCGGATCTCTACTTCATCTAAGTTGATCTCCATAAACGATTGTCTCCTTCCATTTGCGAATTGCTTTCCAGTTTAACCTTACACCTCATTTTCTGCAGATTCAATAGATTCATGACAGAAGATGTCAATAATGCTCGGTAAACTGCTTCAAGTAAAGTGATTGATGAATATATTTGGAGTGATATGAGAGCAAGCTTGAAGAGCAAAATAGTTGATGTGTGTCAAAAAAAGATAGCGCGTAAAGGTTCAGATGTCGGCCTTTCATTCTATGCGTTTTTTGCCAATAAAAATGATGATCCTGAGCTTTTAATGGAGATGGCAACTTGGTGGATTTTGACAAATAAGTTGAATCATTTTGAGAAGGCGACAAAAATTATACAGATGATCGAAGCGATGGAAGATGGGGAGCTATTATGAAATATGGAATTTATTTACCTAATTTTGGGCCTTATGGCAATGCCAAAACGTTAGCATCTTTGGCACGCGATGCTGAGGATGCCGGGTGGGATGGATTTTTTTTATGGGATCATATTGCCGGATATCCCTTGGAGATGGTTGATCCATGGGTGGCGTTAACGTCCGTTTCTCTAAACACGCAAAAGATTCGCATAGGCACTACTGTAACCCCGCTGCCGCGTCGTCGTCCGTGGAAATTGGCACGAGAAGCAGTGTCCTTGGATCATCTGTCAAACGGCCGTTTAATTTTAAGCGTAGGCATTGGCCTTGGTGAAGCAGAATGGGATCATCTGGGTGAAGAAGCCAACTTAAAGGCACGCGGGCAAATGCTTGATGAAGCGTTGACCATTGTGGACGGCTTGTGGCAAGGTGAACCGTTTACGTTCAGTGGCGACCATTATCACATTCAGGATGCGCACTTTTTACCCAAACCGAAACAAAGCCCGCGTATTCCGATTTGGGTGGGGGGATTTTGGCCAAATAAACGGCCGTTTCGGCGTGCGGCCCAGTGGGATGGGATGTTTCCCCTGTTCCAAGATGAAGATCGCAGTCAAGTTTTAGCGCAGCTGCAGTCTGCAGTCGATTATGCAAAAACATATAGAGAAACAGATGAGCCGTTCGATGTGGTGATGACAGGGTTTACTAGTGGAGAAGATGGGAGAGAAGTGATACGGCCGTATCAAGAAGCCGGCGTAACATGGTGGCTCGAATGCATTGCCCCCTTCCGTTTTGGTGTTGGCTTCGACCAAGAATGGCCGCTAGAGGCACTGCACCAACGCATCTTGCAAGGCCCACCCAACAAATAAATAAATTGCGTAAAACGTAATGCGTGAGGGTTTACGCATCACGTTTCACGCATCACGTTTTATAATCCTAAATCGTCAGCTACCCAGTCCAAGCCAACCCCTTCTAAAGTTGGGCGTGTTGGCGTACCGTCGGCAACATCCCAGCCAGCTTGCGCATAATACATATCCAAGCCAGCTTGCAGCTCTTCATTTTCTAAAAGGATGCCATCAGAGCGACCGCCTTCCAGCGCTTTCTTGAACAATTTTTTCGGTAAGGTATCCTGATCGCGGGTCAGCCCTTCACGCGCATTGTAAGCACGCATCATATTTAAGCGCCGCCGCCCAATTTCCTGAATTTCCTCAACAGAGACATCCCAGCCTGTAGACGCACTCATCAAATCAGCCATATCTTGCGGGCCGTAAAGCTGCCAGCCGGGGCCGTACACAAATTGGCAGACACTAACTGTATCTGCAGCACTGTAGGTGTATTGTGTCTTGAGTGCAAATTCCACTTTTTCTTCATTGAGCACTTTGGTCGGTTGTGGCTTGTTGAGTCCAATTTGGTTAAGGAATACTTTGTAGCCCGGCCATTCATCATTCCCTGCATAAAGTTTGGGATGGTACATGGGATCGTGCTCAGAGGATTGATGATCAGCACCAAATGGATTGGTTGCGTAGATAACACCCAAACTGCGTTTGACATGGGGCATATGCGCGGGCAGCTCCTGCCCTTTGATTGTTAATAAATATTCATGCCCTTTGCCCAAACGATCTGCCGCTTTTGCAGAACCGTCTGCCAAAATATCGCCAAACCCTTCACGATTCAACGTCTTTTTGAGCATGGCAATCATCGCTTCAGCATTGCCGTAACGCAGTTCGATGCCATCGGTCTCTTCAATATTGATCACTTCTTGTTCAAAACATTCCATCGCCCAAGAAAGCGTTGCTCCACAAGAGATCGTGTCTACACCATACTCATTGCACAGTTGATTGGCGTAGGTGACGGCATGAAGATCATCAACCCCGCAGTAGGAGCCAAAGGTGGCGATGGTTTCATATTCGGGGCCACCATATTCTGGAATGAGGTTGTTATTGCGATATTCTGATTCGACAACGCGTTTACAACGGATGATACAAGCGTAGCAAGTGTCGCGCCCTTGCTTGTCTTGTTTCCCTTCCTCGGCACCGCGTAATAGTTCATCATAGAGGCGTTCGCCGCTGATCGCTTCTGCGCCTTCAAATGCGCCCGCATCCCAGTTGCGCGTGGGTAAGCCACCGCCGCCATGATTAGCCATGACGGTTTCGGCTGTGCCGTAACGACCAAAGCTTTCCATGTCGCTGCCGGGCAGTGCTTTTGCACCTTTTTTGGAGAGAGCAGCAACAGCAGATTTATCGCCGGGAACAACTTTTTGCGTACCACGGACGACAATGGCTTTTAACTTTTTGCTGCCCATCACAGCACCAACACCTGTCCGCCCCCATGCACGATTGCTCATGTTCATAATGGCGGCGAAATTGGCCAGTTTTTCCCCTGAAATTCCAATTTGAGCGATCTCGATACGCTTGTCTCCAATTTCCTCTTTGAGAGTATCATCTACTTCTAAGGTGGGTTTACCCCATAGATGAGAGGCATCACGGAGTTCTGCTTCTCCATCTTTAATCCAAAGGTAGACGGGCTTGTCTGATGCGCCTTTAACCACAATGGCGTCGAATCCTGCATATTTGAGTTCTGCAGGCCAAAAGCCGCCGGCTTGGCTATCAGCTGCACCACCGCTGCTTGGAGATTTGCAGGTAACGGTGCAGCGACTTTGCCCACTAACGGGCAATCCAGTTGGTGCACTTAAGGCAAAGGTGAGTGTATTTTCAGGGCTTAGTGGGTCGGCCCCTTTTGGTGTGTTTTTCCATAGGTAGTAGAGCCCCATTAAACTACCGCCTGCATAATGGCGATAGAATTCTTCAGTTGGTTTTTCGACTTCGATTTGTTGATTGGTTAGATCAACGTGAAGTATTTTTCCGGTGAATCCGTTCATTGCGGTTTTCTCCTTGTATTGTGGGAACTATCGAATTGTCTCTCTATTTTCTATGAAGGGTGGAATGTGGTCAAGCAATACGGCCGTTTCTCTTGATGGCGTCGTATGGCAATTTAAATAGTTATATAAGTTTGCGATCATCTCGCTGGTTTTGTTGATGAACATCCATTTCCAATTTTTTCAAGCGATAAAGTGACTCTTGCGTCAATTGCCTTTGCTTGCTAATGACATCAGCTAAAACACCAAAAATAAAAATAAGAAATCCGACCAATAACAGCCCCGTTCCAATCGTCACCGACTGAACAAATCTATCTCCACCCTTAGCTAAGTAGTTTACAAAAAAGCGTAAATATAAGAGTGCTCCCATCAAAATAAAGGGTAGGGAGAGGTAGCTAAATGTGCGCAACGGTTCGTAAAATGCGTACAAACGTACAATTGTGCTGGCTTGTGCCTTAATAAAATGCCACATTGAGGTTTGTAGGCGAGAGGGGCGCGTAGGCCCGTTGGTTTCGACGGGAACACTGACAATCGTTAGCCCCATTTTTCCTGCTTGGATGATGGTATCGAGGGTATAGCTAAAGCGGGTAAGGACGGTTAAGCGTAAGGCTGTGTCCCGGGAATAAGCACGGAATCCGCTGGGGGCATCAGGTACGGCCGTTCCGCTGACCGTACGTACCGTCCAACTTCCTAATTTCTGCAAAAGCTTTTTGACGGGGGAAAAATGCGCAATTTGGTCAATCTGCCGATCTGCAATGACAATATCCGCCTCATTATCCAAAATCGGTTGCACTAAGTCGGCAATGTAGTGTCCTGGGTATTGATTGTCTGCATCTGTATTGACAATGATGTCGGCGCCAACACGTAAGCAATAATCTAAACCATGCTGAAAGGTATAAGCAAGCCCCATATTTTTGCGGTTACGAACGATATGATCGATTTCTAATTGCTGCGCAATTTCGGCCGTACCATCTTCACTCCCATCATCAATGACAACGATCTCGATGCAGTCGATGCCCTTAATGGCTTTGGGGAGTTCAGCAACTGTTATCGGGAGTGTTTCCGCTTCGTTATAGCAAGGGATTTGGATAATTAGCTTCACGTTTAGGATTTTAGCCGAATCTGAATAACGTGTCAGATTTGCTCATACATGTTTTACTGTTTAAGTAAATTTTGTTTCAGAATTTACTTTTAAGAGAACGAAAAGCTACATATCATTTTACTTTAAGCTACTTTTTATTCTCCATTTACAGGAAAAGCATATACATGAGCAAGAGAGTAACAAGGAGGGCCAAAATAACGAGTCCTCCGAGAGCAAGATTGAGCTGTTGTGCTTGCTTTTTGCGTTTAGCTGCAGCAGCCTTGTTTGTGTTTTTCGTTGTTTTTGTGGGGGCTTTCTTTTGCGGTGGAGGCGCTTGTTTTTGGGCAACAACTTCTTTGGCTGTTGTTTGTATGTCTGTTGAGTCATCTTCTTCAATCCAACTGGTGCTAACATCTTCTTGAACCCAATCAGGCACATCCTCTTCCTCTGAATCATCTTCGTCTGTCAAAGTAGAAATATCAGCATTCACTGTTGACAGACCAGCTTCCGCCATCCAATCGGGGATTGTATCAGCCTGCTCCTGATCCATTAGATCCATATTGTTATCAGAAGAAATAGGAATGTCTGATGTGGTTGCTTGTTGTAATAAAGTTAATTGTTCAATCGCCTTTTCATGATTGGGATCAAGAGAAACAACTTTGCTTAAGTAGACAGATCTCTTTTGATCTGAATCGACCAATAGACTTAATAAGTACCATGCATGAGCATTGTTCGGATCTTCTTTTAAAAGCTCGGCGACCTTTTTTTGTGCGCCAATTTTGTCGCCGGAACGAGTCATTTCGATAGCTTGTTGGAAATCTGGATTCATTCTTCATTCCTCTTTTTAGCGAATTATAGTTATGTCAAAACATTGTAACACGGCTTTTAATAAATTTCGAGTGTTAATGTTTGATTTTGGGGAAGGTTGGGCAAGGATACTGTTGGTGTTCTTGGTAAACGGCCGTTTCTGAAAAATCGACTGTTATTCCCAAAGATTGCAAAGTCAAAATCATCTCACACAAAGGCAACCCCATCACATTCAAAAAGCAACCATCTAACTGCGCAACAGGACGGAACCCTTGATGTTGAATGGCATACGCGCCTGCTTTATCCATTGGATCACCTGAGGCAATATAGTTGATTATTTCTTGCTGAGTGTAGTTACGCATGGTAACAACAGCCGTACTAACATCAACGGCTGTATGTCCATTGCTCAAATCGCGGATAACATAGCCTGTGTGTACTTCATGTTGTTGGTTGCACATCATCTGCAACATTCGTTCCGCGTCTGCTTCATCTTGCGGCTTGTTGAGCATTTGCCCTGCAAACGCAACCGTTGTATCCGCTGCAATTAAAATTTCGCGAACACCAGACTGTGTTTTCCAATTGGAACTGATTGTGTCTGCTTTAAGAACGGCCGTTTCTTGTACATTTTGCTGCGGATTCGCCACCGTTACGCTATCTTCATCTGCATGGGCAGGCACCGTTAAAAAAGGGATATTGAGGTGTTTTAGTAAAGCTTGTCGTCGTGGAGATTGCGAAGCCAAAACGAATTTAATCATATCAATTGCCATCAATGGTTCGTCAAATCAGTGACTTATTCGTTATTAAACGTTTATTTCAATACCAATTTATAATAAAAAAGGCCAACTCCTGAGAGATGGCCTTTTAAGATCAGAAAATACGTTGTTATTTCAATTCAATAACAGCGCCAGCTTCTTCCAATTTAGCTTTTGCTTCTTGAGCTGCTTCTTTGCCAACACCTTCCATAACGGTGCCCATACCATCAACAACTTCTTTCGCTTCTTTCAAACCTAAACCAGTCAAAGCACGAACTTCTTTAATAACGTTGATTTTCTTAGGACCAATGTCTTTCAATACAACGTCAAATTCGTCTTTTTCTTCTTCTTCTTCAACAGCTCCACCAGCCATCATGCCTGGCATTGCCGCCATTGCTACAGGTGCAGCAGCGCTAACACCCCATTTTTCTTCTAACATTTTGGTTAATTCAGCTGCTTCCAAAAGGGTTAAGCTGCTCAAATCTTCAACGATTTTTTCTAAATCGGCCATTTTAATTTCCTCCGAAAATTAATTCGTAATATGTTTAAATTTAAATATTGTTTGTGTCAAAAAGTCTAAACAGTGAATAGGCAGACACATTCCTCAGAACTGCAACTTAAGCAGCTTCTGCTGAACCTTCTTCACTTTTTGCGTAAGCATCAACCACATTAACAACTTGGCGCACACCAGATGCAACAACAGATGCAATATTGCGTGCGGGTGCATTAACGAGACCCATGAGCTGACTGCGTAATTGGTCTAATGTTGGCAATTTAGCTAACGCTTCAATTTCAGCTACAGTTAAAAATCTTTCGCCTAATAAGCCACCTTTCAAAGTGAGACTATCAGATTTTTCTGCAAAATCTACAAGTGCTTTTGCCAGGGAAGGCACTTCGTTTAGTGCAAAACCTGTTGCAAGTTGACCTTGTAAAATGTCAGCAGGGATCTCACGATCTGCATTTTCTAAGGCAAGTGAGAGAAGCGTGTTTTTTGTGACATGAAATGCCCCATCAGCTTCATAAATCTTGCCACGCAAATCATCCATTGCTTTTACGCCCATGCCAGTATATTCTGCGAAAAAGATCGCTGAACTATCATCGATCAAACCTGAATATTGTGCTAGCAGTTCGTCTTTACGTGCTTTTGAAATAGCCAAAGTTTTGGTACCTCCTTTTCAGAATAAAAAAATCCTCATACCAGCCGGTATGAGGATTTAATTGCATAAAAACTTTTTGCCTATACATAGACAAAAAAGGAATTTTCAGCAATGTCCCCTTCCTCGGCTGGCGAATTTAATACGTTACGTAACCAACTGTCTTCGGTAGAAGATAATTGTAATTTATTTAGATAGTAATTCTACGACAATGCTTCTGCAATATCAACCCGAATTCCAGGGCCCATTGTATTTGCTAATACAATTCTTTTGACGTAAGCACCTTTTACAGCAGCTGGTCGTGCGCGTTTAACTGCATCAATAATACTTTGCAAATTTTCTGCAAGTTGTTCTTCACTAAAGCTAGCTTTGCCGAATGGTGCATGGATATTTGATGTCCGATCAACACGGAACTCGACACGACCTGCTTTTGACTCTTCGATGAGGCGAGGGAGGTCTGAAGCGGGTGCGACTGTGCCTGCACGCGGGTTTGGCATTAAACCACGTGGCCCAAGTACACGACCCAAGCGACCAACTTTACCCATCATAGATGGAACAGCGATAGCTACGTCGAAATCTGTCCAGCCACCTTGAATTTGTGCGATGACTTCATCATCAGCAATGATATCAGCGCCGGCATCTTTGGCTGCCTGGGCATCTTCACCCTCTGCAAAAACCAAGATACGTACAGTTTTACCGAGCCCATGTGGCAAGTTGACAACTTCGCGTACTTGTTGATCTGCATGTCGTGGATCGACACCAAGACGCATATGTACTTCTACTGTAGGGTCGAATTTGGTAACGGCCGTTTCTTTGAGCAATTTAACAGCCTCTGTGCGACTATATAAATTATCACGGTCAACTTTTGCTGCCGCTTCTAAATATTTCTTTCCTCTTTTAGGCATAATATCTCCTTGTGGTCTAGCAAGTTGGTAATGTCAACTCTCCCACTCAAACCTTAATTTTCTACAACCAAACCCATACTACGAGCAGTACCCGCAATAATATTGATTGCCGCGTCAATATCACGCGCATTCAAATCTTTCATTTTAATTTCAGCAATTTCTTTCAATTGATCACGAGTGACTGTTCCCACTTTATCGCGGTTTGGTACACCAGAGCCACTTTTGATCCCTGCTGCTTTTTTTAATAAATCAGCTGCAGGTGGTGTTTTTAACACAAAGCTGAAACTACTGTCTTGGTAAACAGTTACCTCAACAGGAATAACTTGTCCAACTTGACCAGATGTTTTTGCATTATACTCTTTGCAAAATTGCATCAAATTAATGCCATGTGGACCAAGTGCAGTACCAACTGGTGGTGCAGGATTTGCTTTACCACCTTGAATTTGGATTTTAACAACTGCTTTTACTTTCTTTGCCATAATTCCTCCATGGAGTACAAACGCCTTTTCCAGGCTCCTCCGTAATACAAACTATAAAGGTTGAAAAATCGATAGCATTTCAGCTAACTATTTCCCAACCTTTAGATGACATACAAAATGAAATTTTATACTTTTTCTACGTGCAAAAAGTCGAGCTCAACGGGGGTTTCGCGACCAAAGAATGAAACCATAACACGTACCTTGGCCTTCTCTTGGTCAATTTCAGATACAGAACCAATAAAATCAGCAAATGGACCTGTACCAATCCGTACCTTTTCCCCAATTTGGAAATCAAATTTAACTTTTGGTGCTTCCGCTTCCATACGGTTCATAATTTTAGCAACTTCTTCTGGGCGGAGTGGGGTAGGTTCGTTACCCATGCCCACAAAGCCAGTTACCCCTGGTGTGTTGCGTACAACATACCAAGAGTCTTCATCAAGAAGCATTTGCACTAAAATATAACCAGGGAAAACACGGCGCTCAACAGTCCGACGTTTTCCATCTTTAATTTCGATCTCTTCTTCTGTTGGAACAACAACATCGAAAATCTTCGTTTGCATTCCCATTGTTTCGATACGTTGTTCAATGCTGTGGCGAACTTTATTTTCATACCCAGAATAACAATGAACCACAAACCAAGCTCGTCCATCATCTGGAATATAAGATTCAGTTTCACCACCTAAAGATAATAACGGTTTTTCTTCTTCTGTATCCGTATTATCTTGAAATTCATCATTCATGCTTTTTTCTCGCTTAAGCAACTATGTTAGTAGCTAACGATAACTGTTATTAGCCAGCCAAAAAATTGATGAGTAATCTTATTAGATTAGAAAATCCAAAGTCCAATACCCAAAAGAAAACTGCAAACGCAATTGTAACACCAATAACAACACCTGTTAAGCGGCGAGATTCATCACGTGTAGGCCAAGTAACCTTGCGCAATTCACCACGCACTTCACGAAAATATCGAGTTACCGAGTTTGGCTGATTTGTTGTTTTTTCTGCCACAGACCTAAATCCTTATAAAGTATTTGCGCTTTAGAAACTTATTTGACCATAGCTTCTAAAGCGCTTTTTAATACAGGGGGTGCAGGACTTGAACCCGCAACCTACGGTTTTGGAGACCGTCGCTCTGCCAATTGAGCTAACCCCCTACAAAACATAGGTGTATAGTTTACCACATACTCCTATGTTGTTAAAAAATGTTAATCCAAGATTTTTGTAATAACACCAGAACCAACAGTCAAGCCACCTTCACGAATCGCGAAACGACTTCCTTGTTC
>JBNKHS010000046.1:0-16278 GCA_050290485.1 Promineifilaceae bacterium (SeqCode)
GAAACGAAGAAATCAACTTATACTTACGCACCTACTACTCACTTTTGCGCAGCAGCAGTGATGTAGAAACAAAAACGTTATTTGAAGCCCACAAACGGATGAATTCTGCCCTACACATTGATGCTGAAGAACCGACACCAGATATGGCTGCATTTATTTACAGCATCTTACGCATGCCCGAATGCCTCCACAAAGTGACCCGGGTTATCATGGGACAATCGGAGCGCGTATTTGCGCGTCATGGCTTTCCTGATGTCGAAGAGTGGGAACAAGTAAATGCACCGGGGCGGCGGCGACGCAACTTTTTTGACGGCAAAAACACGTTGGCTGTTTACATTGCCAGCCGCTCTGATATTGATGACATCATTCCCATTCTTGTTGCCTATCAAATTGAGCGCCGCAAATTACAATATTGCCTCAATAAACAAAAAGTCATTGAGCTTTTAACGCATGTGCAACTGCAAGAAAACGGAATATTAGAAGGGGCGAGCCTTGTCAAACTAGCTCATTTGGCCGAAATTCCTGCTGAAGATTTACATCGAATCTATCAAATCTGGCACAGCGATACGGCCGTAAAACTACTGGACATCGCCCAAAACAATCAATCCATTTCGATTCGTTCCTTAGCGGGATCGTTAGCTGAATACAAACGTGCCACCCGCAGTTGGTGGCGCAACGTGGAAAACAATGCTCCTCAAATCTCTTTTGAAGAGCGTCCCGTCTACTTTGTTTCCAGCAACACCCATAGCTTACCCAATCTGCTCAGCGGCTATGCCTTACAAATCGAAGACCGCATTCATGAATTTATCCACGAAACAGGCTCTGAAGAGTTGAACCAAGAGTACAACGACATCTTGCAACAAAATGTGCCCTCTAGCCTTGAAAACTTCTTATATTATGCCCTTAAAAAGGTTGAGCAAGCAGATACGGCCGTTCAAGACGCGCGAATTCAGGCCGAAAATGAAATTGGCCTCGTGCGCGTTCCCAGCACCCACGCCTTCGACATTGAAGTACAGGTTGTCCCCATCAACACCCTTTCCCCTGCTCAGTTAGACCCAAGATTACGCCTGCCCGGTATTGAAGCCTTAAAAGAGAGCAACGCACTTATCGTCAATATTGATTACCCCTTGGGGATGGCTGCATATCAGGTTTTGGCAGAAATCGCCCGGAACATTGCTGAGGTGCGTGGCGTTTACATCATGGGCAAAGCAGCAACATTAAACGGCAGCATTGGCGATGTTATGATCCCCAACGTCGTCCACGACGAGCATACACTCAATACCTATCTCATCAACAACTGCTTCACAGCCCATGACGTCTCCCCCTACCTCGTTTATGGCAACGTCATGGATAACCAAAAAGCAATCACCGTTCCAGGAACCTTTTTGCAAAATGAAGGGTATATGTCTGTTTTTTACAAAGAGGGATATACCGACATGGAAATGGAGGCGGGACCTTATCTAAGCAGCGTTTATGAAATGGTGCGCCCACAACGCCATCCATACAACGAGTTGGTCAATTTAAACAACACACCATTCCCCATAGGAATCTTACATTACGCTTCAGACACACCATTTAGTAAAGGGAAAAATCTTGGCTCCCAGAATTTATCATATTTTGGAATGGATCCCACCTATGCCACAATGGTTGCTATTCTTCGCGCCATTTTGGGTGCAGAAATTAACACGATGGGCAAAAAATAAAGGGTTTCTAGGAATTACAACAATTGTAGGGCGGATTGATAATCTGCCCTATCAAATGCATCTATTACTCCACGAAACCCTAAAAAAACTCTGTAAACTTAAGCAGGAACAAAATCGTCTTCCTGATTCCATTCGTGCAAGACAACCATACTGAAAATATCAGACTCTGTAATAATCCCTACCAACATACCTTTATCATCGACAACAGGTAGACCACTGATACGGTGTTCTAACATCGTTCTTGCCGCTTCCCCAATTGTCGCCTTTACATTCAAGGTAATGGGGTCTGGCGTCATAATTTCTTTAATCTTCAAGTTGGACAATAAATAGTTAAGCTCCCAAATACTGAGTGAGGTTGCTGGTGATGGTTGCGCCCCTCGTACGTCGCCCAAGGTGATAATACCAAGCAGTTTATTGTTAGCATCAACTACAGGCAAGCGACGAATTTCTTCATTCATCATGATTTGGTGGGCTTCAGGCAATGCGGTTTCGGGGGTAACAGAAATAATGTCTTTAGTCATCCAATCTTGAACGAGTTCTTTCTTCATAATATTTTTTTGTGCCTCCATAGCAGGAAAATCTTAAACATTTAACATCAAAGTGTTTAGGTTGTTTTTGATTCAGTGTAACTGGATTATATGAAGCCTGAGGCAAAGGGAGAAGTAACGAATGTCATTTGTTCATATGATGGGCGTAATAGTGGAAAAAGTAACTTAATTAAATCACATAAAGCCTTGGAATTTCCCAGAGGCTAGAAATGATTTACTTGTTAGGAGAACAAATAATTTTCTATCTTGTAATTTTCAATGAGGGTTTTGTTCTCCCCCTAAAAGGGGAGACGCCATGCAGGGGGTGCATGGCGTCTTGGAGCAGAATAAGCGTTAGTTAAGCGTGAAGAAGTATCTTTAATATACGCAAAATTTCTGACGATACTTCTGACAACTTTGATTAATTTGAAAAATAGGAGGGAATGTAGAAGAAGAAAAGGCAGTGACACCGACTAAAGATGAAGCCGTATCCTGAGCATCTTAAACCTTGGGAGAAGTTCGTCGGTGTCACTTATGGGAAGAAGCGTACGTTCGTTCGCTTACAACGTTTATTAAGTGCTCACATTTTCAATTTTCTTTGGAATTTTTGTTTTATTTTTAGCCATCGCAACGGCCGTTTCATTTTTTGCCATACAGATACGGCCGTTTCCTCTCCATGTTCAAGCTTAATAGGTGCATATTGATAATTTTCATATATTTCAGACAACTTCCGCATCTGATCTTGCAATTGTGCAACTTGTATTGAGGATTGCGGCGAATCGGAAAACTGTTCTAGCTGTTCAATGTTCGCCTGTGTGAACTCATACACCGTCTGCTTCGCTTGCCCATCATGACCTACAGTCAATCCTGCCTTTTGCCAACTGTCATACGCCCATTCGATTTTGTTGGCAAATTTTTTCCGACTTCTTTGTCGCCACCAAGTAAACAGAAAACCAGCAAAGATAACCAACAAAAACAGAATTCGTCCCCAAGGCATCTCCTCAACTGGGGCACGCTCTGGGATGGAAGGATAAGAAAATTCATCTTCCAATTGTTGCTCTTCAAAATCAGGAATATATTGCTCAGCTAATGAGTTGTAATTTTGCGTGACATCACGTGGGCTCGAAAAAGCGCCTGTCGGCTCAAATTCAACCCATCCATACCCCGCAAAATAAATTTCCGCCCATGAATGCCCATTTAACTGCACAACGGTTTGTACGCCATTTTCGTCTGGCTCTTGACCCAAAAAGCCAACAGCCATCCGCGCCGGTAAACCTAAGCTTCTGGCCATGACAACCATCGACGAGGCATAATAATCACAATACCCTCGTTGTAAGTCGAATAAAAAGTAATCTACAGGATCTACGTTCTCTGGGGGCAAATCGACATTCAGTGAATACGGATATTGCCGCAAAAACTGCTCAAGGGCACGGGCTTGATCGTAGGGGTTGGCGTAATGACCAGCCACTTCTTGCGCTAAATCATGCACACGTTGGGGCACATTATCTGGTAAGGTTGTGTATCTCGCCTTGATGGGAGCAGGCACATCAGCAACGGCCGTATTTTGTAGAGCAACAGGTGACGCCAATGAAATAAAAGATTGTACTGTATACACATTCCCCTCGCCCCAAACACGCACCAAATCATCTAGCCCACGCCAAATGGTTGTTGTCTCATGATCAAACTGAGTAGGAGGCCCCAAAGAGTAGCGTGTTAGGCGATTATCACGCTGCCAATACACCGTTTGTTGTAAAGCAACCGTGTCTACTAATTCATTGACACGGAATGGGGTATCTGCAGGCACAACCTCCTGTCGCTCTTCAGAAATCACCCAGCCCCTCCCTGTATAATCCTGGTAACTCAATGAGCGCCAATGTGTACCATCCAACAACTCTGCTGGTGCAGGTATCCATTCCCCATTAGCTACTTGTACAGCAACGGTTGCGGTCATCATCACCGTCTCCGCCAAATCAGGAGCAAGTCCGAGCAAATAGTTGCGTGGCATGATCCCTTCACCCCCCAAGCGACCACGGCTCGGTTCTTTTACAGGACGGCGTGGTTTTTCAACACCCGCAAGAGCGCGTCCAATCGTTTCATCTGTTTGGGCAACGGCCGTTAATTCCCAAAACGCATCCCGAATCTTAGATATTTGGAATGAAGGTAATAATATGGAAACCCCCAACAATAAAAAGGCAAGCGATGCCGCGTATAGAAGCATCTCCCAGCGCAATTCTTGCGGATAATCAATCGTTTCACTCTGCCACTTCTGTTCTAAATTGGCAAAATGCAATACGGCCGTAACCAACGCCACAATGCCCACAAAAAACGTAATCCACCACAGCTCCTGTCGGCCATAATAACTATTTGCAGCCAAGAATAACCCAAGTAATGCCAATCCGAGTAATGGTTTGCGCAAGCGGAACATCGCCCATGCAGCATACGCGGCAATAATGCCAGCAACGAACCCTAAGCCAAAGGTAAATGCTATTGTCTCTTGGCTTCGTCCGCCACTACTAAAAGCAATCAACCAGCTCCCCATACGATCCAAAAAAAAGCCACCATTTTGCAGCCAAAATTGGCGTAATGGTTCTCCTCTACTCAATAACAACCGAATTGGCGGCAGCAACTGGGCTAAATAAATTGTGTTAACCAATAAAATATAAGTAATGATCAGCAGCCAAGCGAAAAATCCATGTAACGGTCGTTTTGCCAAAACCATCCCTAAAACAGTGGCCACAAAAATGACAGGATAAATCACCTCAACCTCTTCTGCCCATCCTGCAGACACAACCGCTGTGGCCACACACCAAATGGCCGTAACTAACAAAGCAACCGCTAACCACCCCTCTGTAGGTCGATAATGATGATTGATCCGTATAATTACTTTATTCGCCAACGCTTCCATTTAATTACTCGCTAAAGAAGGAGCTATATCAACAACTTTACCTAAAGGAGAAATACGGTAAGATTTTGGTTTTTCTGCGCGCGCTAACAATGGATTTCCCAGCGCCCCTTTGGGTATCCGGTAACAAGCAAAATCTAAGTGGCGAATTGCGTCTTGCAAAACGGCCGTATTCCCCTGCCCCCCAAAACTTTCACGCTCCAACAAAACAACAGTACTGTCAATACCACTTTGACCCAGTTGCACGAGCGCAGGCAACCAATCCAGGTCACCATTGGCCGTAATCACAACGACAGCAGAACCTCGCTTGGCAATCTTGCTCAAATCAGCTAGCGCCACACCAATTTCGGTTTCCCCATTCGCCTTTGTCAACGCCAAAGCACGTAAGATGCGCCACTGCTGCCCTTTACCCTGGCCAGCAGCAATCAACTGAGGTTTAACGCCATATGCCGCCAAACCTACATTGCGTAAATCATACAACCCTTGCACAGCCAAAGATGCAGCCAGCAGAACTGCATGTTCCTCTGTACCCTCCATCCCGTCTCCCAATTGTATGTCAGCCTGTAAATCTAAAAATATCCAGATATCTCCCGACGCATCTAAATCAAATTCGCGTACAAATAAATCATCACGTCTGGCACTCGTCGGCCAATGTACCCAACGCACAGGATCCCGTGGCCGATATTCACGCACGGTTGCCGAATTGATTGTCGCCTTCCACGAACGTTGTGCTGAACGAATACGGCCGTTACTCTGTCCAGCAGGTAAACGAATATCGATTTGCGTGTCAATTGGAGGGTGAATAATGATCTCTTCCATTTGATCAAAAGAGCGTCGCATCGAAAAAATGCCAAAAGGGTCGCCCGTGCGCAGCGACCATGGCCCCAGGCGATAAGCTCCCCGTTGCATACACATTGCCGAATAACGCCACTGTGTTTTGCCATTCCCATCTACACTTCTCACCACCGCAGAAGAATAATCTGGTACATTGCTCTCATCTTCAACTTCAATCCACAAAGCAGGCACAAAACTATCATTTTGTATAAAAAACTGCTCCTCTAACCAATCCCCCACAGCTACCCATCCCGATTGCATTTGCCGTTGCCCCACTAAATGATACGCCAATAGCCAAACCCACATATAGGCAACAACAAACATCCCCCCTAACCCAATTAGTAACGTATTCCAAATGCGGTCAGGTAATACAAAGGCAGCAAGCAGCAAAATGCCAAAAACCACAAAAGGAAATCGTAGTTGAAGCTTAATTTCTACATCATCAGGTGTAGAAAACAGTTTGCGAAACCATTGAGTAAGTTTCATAATCACATTTTGCCACAATGAATCGACTTTACAATATTTATCAACAAATCCTATGTATCAATTACCCTATAACCATGAACACTTATAATACGTTTTATCGGCCTGGAACCTTCATAATTACCAGATTTATCCGATCAAACAATCCTCTAACACCAATCTTACGTAGTTCTGATGTAATTTCATAAAATATAAAACAGGTTTGCTAAACAGTGTAAACCTATCAATAAATTACACAGACAACAAATATCTGTCAGATTGAAATACATCTGATTACAGTGAGAAAAATAAGGAAAAATCTAACCAGAGGTATCATAACCATGAGTAAAATAATCGGAATCGACTTAGGAACAACCAACTCCGTCGTCTCTGTTATGGAAGGGGGAGACGCAGTTGTTATCCCTTCAGCAGAAGGAGGTAACACCATTCCTTCTATCGTCGCCTTCAACAAAAAAGGGGAACGACTTGTTGGACAAACGGCAAAACGTCAAGCTGTAGTCAACCCAGAAAACACAATCTACTCTATCAAACGTCTCATGGGACGTCGTATTGATGATAAGGAAACAGAAAAAACAAAGAAGATGGTTCCCTATAATATTGTAGCTGGACCACAACAAGATGCACGCGTTCAAATTCCTGTCATCGACAAAACCTATTCACCCCAGGAAATTTCTGCATTTACGTTGCAAAAGTTAAAGAGAGATGCAGAAGCATATTTAGGAACAACCGTTACCGAAGCAGTCATTACCGTTCCTGCTTATTTCAATGATAGTCAGCGTCAAGCTACCAAAGACGCAGGCAAAATTGCCGGTTTAGACGTAAAACGGATTATCAACGAGCCCACAGCAGCAGCTTTAGCTTACGGTTTAGACAAAAAAGACGACGAAACCATTCTCGTTTTCGACCTTGGTGGGGGTACATTTGATGTATCTATCCTCGAAGTAGGGGATGGGATTGTTGAAGTAAGATCAACCAATGGTGACACATTATTGGGTGGTGATGATTGGGACGAACGCATCGTTCATTGGATGATTGATGAATTCAAAAAAGACCAAGGGGTCGACCTTGGGCAAGATCGTCAAGCATTACAACGTTTACGTGAAGCCGCTGAAAAGACAAAAATCGAGTTATCTAATCTAGCCCAATCGGAAATCAACCTGCCATTTATTACAGCAGATGCAAGCGGACCAAAGCATTTACAATTGACTTTGACCCGTGCCAAATTTGAACAACTGACCGAAGATTTGGTACAACGGTGTAAAACTCCATTTGAAAAAGCATTAAAAGATGCTGGGTTATCTGCTAGTGACATCGATGAAGTTGTCCTAGTTGGTGGGTCAACACGTATGCCCATGATTCAAGATTTGGTTGAGTCATTATCAGGCAAAGCTCCCAATAAAAGTGTGAATCCTGATGAAGTAGTTTCGTTAGGTGCGGCTATTCAAGGTGGTGTGTTAGGTGGCGAGGTTAAAGATGTCTTGTTGCTTGACGTAACACCATTGAGCTTGGGTCTGGAAACGCTGGGTGGTGTGATGACAACGCTTATTCCACGCAATACAACGATTCCTTCTGCAAAAACAGAGGTTTTCAGCACTGCCGAAGATAATCAAACGGCCGTTGACATTCATGTGTTGCAAGGGGAACGCCCCATGTCTAAAGACAATAAAACTTTAGGAACCTTCCGCCTAGATGGCATCCCGCCAGCACGGCGCGGTATTCCCCAAGTTGAAGTTACTTTCGATATTGACGCCAACGGTATTTTGCACGTCAAGGCAAAGGATAAAGCAACGGGAAAAGAGCAACAAATTCAAATTACAGCTTCTACAAATCTATCTAACAGTGAAGTAGAAGATATGGTAAATGCGGCTCGTGCTCATGAAGCTGAAGATCAAAAATTACGTGAATTAATTGAAGCACGTAATCAAGCAGATCAACTAATTTATGCAGTCGAGAAAAGCTTGCAAGAGTTGGGCGATAAAGTTCCTGAAAGCGATATTGCCCAAATTAATGCGGTTAGTGAACAACTGAAAACGGCGAAAGAGGGTGAAGATATTGCTCAGATCAAAAGCCTGACAGAGCAACTGCAACAAGCCAGCTATGCACTTAGCCAACAAATGTACCAACAACAAGCACCAAATGGTGGTGTTGGACCTGATGGATTTGCAAATGGCGGTCAACCACAAGATGGCTCTACACATGACGATGATGTAGTTGAAGGTGAATTTCAAGAGATGTAGGCACACATGACATGATATGCTGTGAAAGCGTAGATTGAGCAAAATCTCTACAATTTCACTAGTAGGTAACGTCTTGTTAAAAAGACAAGTTGACAATAGGCGGGTTTGAATACCCGTCTATTGTTTATTCTAAAAACAATATGTATCGTAACTATAATTATTATGGGAGCGGACGAGACAACGGCCGTATTCCTGCAACACAACAGCAACAAATACAAGCGGCGTTTGCCCAACTCAAACAAGAGCTAATCGCCTGGCAGCAAGAGGCCAACCGTTTAGAAAAAGAGGTTGTGCAACTCAAAACGGCCGTTTCGCAACAAAAGCGTCAACTCGAACAAGAACGTCTTGCAGTTCAGCAGGAAATATTAAAACGAGAACAAAAAATTGAATCCTTACAGCAACTGCTTGTTACCCAAGATGAACATGTTGATGCCCAGAATTGGGAAGAAAAATACAACCAATTAAAACGCGAACAAGAAGTAAATAAAGCGCGTTTGGAGCAACGATATGCTCGCGAAGCCAATATGGCTAAAGAGCAATTATTGTTAGACATGCTACCTGTTGCTGACAATTTGGAAAGAGCACTGACGCATGTTGCCAACGAAGAAGAGCGCGCAGGAATTGAATTAACCTTGAAAGCATTTACGGCCATATTAAATAAATATGGTGTGCAGCAAATAGATGCGACTGAACGTCCATTTGATCCCAACCTTCATGAGGCAATCAGCGTCGAGCGTATCTCCGAAAAACCAGCAGGGGCTATCGTTGCCGTTACAGAAAATGGATATACAATCAACAATAAGTTGTTGCGCCCCTCTCGGGTTATTGTGAATTCAGATTAATCTTCTAAAATGGATTTGCACATTAAATTTCAGGTTGGGAATTCTATTTCCACGAGGAAACAATGGAATACAAGGATTATTATAAGATTTTAGGGGTTAGCAGAAATGCAACCGACAAAGAAATAAAAAAAGCGTACCGCAAATTGGCGCGACAATATCATCCCGATATCAATCCGGGAGATAAAGTAGCTGAAGCTAAATTCAAAGACATCAACGAAGCCAATGAGGCGTTATCTGATCCTGAAAAACGTAAAATGTATGATCAGTTCGGCGCGGACTATCAGAAATACCAACGATCTGGTGGTAACCCCAACGATTTTTGGCAACAATGGGGTGGCGCCCAAGGTGGCACACGTACCATAAATCCTGAGGATCTCAACGATATTTTCGGCGGTAGCAGTGGTTTCTCTAGCTTTTTCGAATCATTATTTGGTGGACAACGCGCTGGCGGGTTCCAACAAGGTGGATTCGGAAGCTTTAATCAACGACAAATGGCGCAAAAAGGTCAAGATATTGAGCAAACTGTGGATGTGACGTTGGAAGAGGCATTCCGGGGAACAACACGAACTTTGCAATTTGGAGACGGCCGTTCCATTGAAGTCAAAATTCCACGCGGCGTCGATAACGGATCTAAAGTTCGGATAAAAGGGAAAGGTCAGCCTGGCTATAATGGCGGGCAACCCGGGAATCTATATCTGATTGTCAATATGCTTCCTACCCAGCAGTATGAACGAGATGGAGATAATTTGACAGTAACTGTCCCTGTTGATTTGTATACGGCCGTATTAGGTGGCACAGCAACAGTTGCCGCACTTGACAAAACCGTTAAACTCACAATTCCTGCAGGTACAGAAAACGGAAACCGTATTCGATTACGTGGGTTGGGTATGCCCAACATTCGCAATCAGGAGCAAAGAGGAGATCTTTTTGCTAAAATAAATGTTCAAATTCCAACAGGTCTCAACGAAAAAGAGAAAGCACTCTTTACTGAACTTCGTGCCTTACGCAAATAAGCTTCATCTATCATAAATCGCTTTCGTAAAACTGTTTTTGTATAAGGCCTCCATCTGTCATGACTTGATTGATGGGGGTCTTTTAATCTATCCATCTACCATATTCTCAAAATGGTGATCAATTTGGTAAGAAAAACAAATTTAACATCATCTATATGTCTGGGCTTTAGTTCAACAACTTAAACCAACACATCAAAGGTTAACAATTTGTTGGAAAACTAAAACTTTGTACATATTTTGTTCATATATATGTTGACAAATACCGTTCATAGAATGTATAATACCTTTACAAATTGGGAATTGGCGAACGTAAACAAAAGTTCATATAGAAGATGAAAAGGTGAGTGTAACGTGAATAGTTCCGATAACTTTCAAGATGAGTTTGATTTTGACTCAAACGTTGATCCATTAGAAATGCTTGCTGATAAGAACAATTATGATTTTTCCGATGATTTTCTCTCCCTCTTTTTAGAAGAAAATCGCGAACATCAATTGCTCACTGCTAAAGAAGAGGTTTTCCTTGCGCAGCAATTAGAAGCGGGACGCGAAGCTTCAGAACAATTGCAAAAAGAAGATCTGCCACAATCCAAACGCCAAAAATTACAACAACTTAAAATGGCCGCAAAGGATGCCCAAGCAAAATTGGTGCAATCCAATGTGCGCTTGGTTATTAGCGTGGCCAAACGATATCGCGGACAAGGGGTTGATTTCCTAGATCTGATTCAGGAAGGGAATATTGGCCTGTTAACGGCCGTTGATAAGTTTGACTACACAATGGGCAATCGTTTTAGCACCTATGCCACATGGTGGATTCGACAATCAATGACACGCGCCATCGCCAATCACAGCCGCACCATTCGTATTCCAGCAAACAAAGCTACCAGCATTCGTCGCCTCTACTTAGCGGAACAAGAATTAGAACAGAAAAACGGCCGTAAACCAACACCAGAGGAACTCGCAACCAAAACAGGACTTGCCCCTGCTCGTGTTCGTATGCTGCTCGACATTACCAAACCATTATTATCATTAGAGCAACCTGCAGGGCAAGAAGCAGGTACAGAGCTTGGTAGTTTCATCGAAGATGATCATATCCCTCAACCCACAGAAATTGTTGCCAACAAAATGCTTACTGAAAAAATCGATCAACTATTGGACTACCTGTCAGAACGCGAAATGGAAGTTCTATGTATGCGCTACGGCTTACGCGGCAATGAATCGCATACTTTAAAAGAGGTAGGGAAAATCTTTAACCTTTCTCGTGAGCGCATTCGTCAAATCGAAAAAAGCGCCTTGCGCAAACTCCGGCAACCTAAAGTAAGTGGTGATTTACATTACTATCTAAATTAAACTTCAATTCTTCTTCTCCTTAAATAAAAAGCCCTCGGTGTGAGGGCTTTTATTTCGTCCATTCGTTTTTATTTTCAGCCGATCGTTTAACTTTCTGCTTCTATCTCTTCTGCTTGGGCTACGAGTTCCAACAAATCATCAAACTCTTTATAAAATCCCTCAATGATACGATCAGGATCGGGAACCAACCCGCTATCCGTGGCAACACCAACATAAACTTTATTAGCATAGCTTAAAATACTAATACCTAAGCCAACACGTCCCGATTGCGGCACCCAGAACATGATGCCGTCGATTTTGCTTCCAGCCAAATAAAGAGGCATTGGTGGTCCAGGAACGTTGGTCAATACAGATGTTATTTTAGCTGCAAATAAGCCCACAATCTCATCTTGAATTTCATTAGGGGTCATGCCTAAGCCACTCAAGACCATTAAGCCGACAGAGCCTTCTTTAGAATTCTTCAATTCTCCCATACGCTCATGGACAACTGCCAAGCGATCCAAGGGATCACCTATGTTTACGGGTAGTGTTAAAAAGAGCAGCCCAAACTTATTACCGAGGGTACCCATTTCCTCTGGGGTGCGCATATTGATAGGCACTCCTGCTCTAAATTCAACACCTTCAACCGGTTCCCCGCGTGCAATCATATATCGTCGCAAGCCGCCAGACAATGCCGAAACAAGGACATCATTGATGGTCGCACCCGTTACATTTTTGATAGCTTTTACGTCTTTCAGAGACAAAGGACGTGACCATGCTGCTCGTTTTGATACACCCAACGGTCCTTTAAATAACGTACTTGGATCATTTGACCGCAACAACAAACGCGCAGCAGCAAAGGCATTGTCGCCTCCTGCTAAAGCCAATTCAACTGCATGTGCCGGATTAACGAGAATTTCTTTTGACTCCGCAAAAATGCGTTGTGTTAGAGAACGAGAGTTACTTAACAGTTTCGAACCGCGCTTCAAAACGGCCGTTGTCATACCCCCATTCTTCGCTACTGTTGGTCTAGCCGGGCCAACACTCGCTTCACTGGCTGCAGGAGCACCATCTGGTCCAAAATCCGTCATCGACAACAAGACGTAGACCAAAGCCATCCCGTCGGCAATACAATGGTGTAAACGAACAATCACCGCACTCCCTTCACCAAAATTTTCCACGACATGTACGTTCCACAATGGCTTGCTGTAATCCAAAGGTGTACTCATCAAATCGCTAGCGAGATTTTGTAATTCATTATGTCCAGCAGGTTCGGGCAAAGCCAACAAGTGCAGGTGGGAATTCATATCAAAAGTCGGATCTTCTTCCCAATAAGCAGGTAATAACAACTTTTGCGGATCAATAACTCGCATACGAAAACGGTCAAAAGCCAGTAACCGTTGTTCTAACACAGCCCGCAACCGTTGCACGTCAATGCGATCCTCAAAAGTTAAAATGCCGGTAACCATCATTAGGTTGGTTGGGTCTTCCATCCGTAACCAGGCAAGATCTACATTGGAAAGGGGATCAATTTTTGACATGGGACTCTCCTAAAACTTATGAATGAGCAAGGGTACATTCTTTGTTCACCAATATTTACAAAGTATAACTGAAAAACGGCCGTATCTCACCTCAAGTTATGCAATTCGTCTGTCATTCTCGTTATTTCGCCTGTTCAGATGCTGATCAAATACGGGCATGATGTTCTGCACGAATATAACGACGCGTCCCTGTTTCTGAACGAATCAACAAAGAATGTGTTGTTGCGTATTGACTATGGAACTGCATCGCATCAAGTAAACGTGTATCTGTAATCCCCGTCGCCGCAAAAAATATCTCGTCCGTTTTAACCAGATCATGACAAGTATAAATCTTCTTGCGATCAAAGCCAGCCTCATTAACTGCGGCACGTTCAGCATCACTTTGTGGGGCCAATTTTGCCAACATTGCCCCACCCAATGCTTTAACCACCAACGCAGCCATCAATCCTTGAGATGTTCCCCCAATCCCCATTAAAACATCCACGCCCGTATCTTCAAAAGCAGCAATCAACGCGCCTTCAGCATCCCCATCCGTACGCAGCAATACCCGCGCTCCTGCCGAACGAATCTCATTAATCAAATCAGCATTGCGATAACGATCGAGCACAATAACGGACAAATCCCGAACTGCTTTTTGCTTAACACGCGCAATAAGTGCCAATGTCCAAGCGGCTGGGGCATCCAAGCATTCAGGCACAATAGCAGATGCTGCCTTTTTATCGACCACCAACTTGTTTAGATATTCAGCAGGTTGTAATGACACGAGTGTATCTCGTGGCGCGACACCTAAAACAGACACCGCACCAGGCTGCCCTCTAACCAACAACTTTGTACCGTCAATTGGATCAACGACGATATCTACCTCTGGCCCATCTCCAGAGCCAACCATATCACCGCTACAAAGCTGGGATGCTTCTTCTAAACGATTTTCTTCGCCAATCACAATACGGCCGTTCATATCCAAAGTATCGAGAGCGGCACGCATTGCTCTTGTTGCTGTGCGGTGAGCAGCCAAGTAATTACCAGAACCAACCCAACGCCCTGCCGCCAAAGCGGCCGTTTCTGTTACACGTACAACATCCAAACCAATATTTCGTGATGGATGATCAACCATAACTACCTCATTAACTCCCTCTTTTCATCCACTACCGAACGGAAATTAAATAAGACGATGAAGTCCGCCTCCACACCGTTCCTGTAAACTGACGATGCAATTCCGTATCTTATTTCATCGTCACTCCTAATCACCAAATGCTTCTAATAAATAAGCTGCTTCCCACGCAGCCATGCCGCCTTGTAAAATAGCCACATTGGAACAGCCCACACTACGTAAGGCCACAGCAGCCCTGCGACTACGACGCCCACTCCGACAAACCAATACAAGCTGCTTATCTGGCGGGAATTTAATATCTTTCATCAAAATGTGCGAAAGAGGTACAGAGCGTGCTTCGGCAATATGCCCTGTTCGAAATTCCCTTGGCTCGCGTACATCAATAATTTCTGGCGGTAACACTTGCGGTCTAAAGAATCCGTCTCCATTACCATTAGCATTCGCCTCATGAATCATTGCCCACAATGATTTGGCATCGATTTCTTCCACATAAACATGCGACAACTCCTCATCTGTACCCACATGAGCCATATCAATTTGCTTAGGTAAATTTTGACACTCTTTAAACACCCGCACAGGACACTCATAAATACAAATAGCCGGATCGAGATGATGATGGAATAAATCACTAATGGCTTGATCTTCATTCAAAAAATGATCCTTTCCCATAAATTCATCAAACCCTGACGCAATTGCCACCTGATCAAAGCGATGGTTTGTCCGTACCAAGAAAATATCCCCACCACGGTCACGATAAGCACTGACTACATTTTCTAACATATGAATGCCACTAAAATCACAATTATTTACTGAATGCATTCTTAGCAGTAAAAATCGCTGCGTAGGATTCTTCTCTGCGTGATCCAAAATAAAAGCTTCCACATGATTCACCGCTCCAAAATAAAGATCGCCTAAAATTTCAATGACTCCTAACTGCGGACATTGGGGACGCTCTGAATCATAGACAAAATGTTTATAGCTTTTATCGGGGACGACTGCATGCAAGCGCGGTGTACTGGTACGAAAAATATAAAGAACCAGAGAAAGCAAAATGCCCGCTAAGACGGCAAACTCTAAGTTCAGTAATAATGTGCCTACCATCGTCACCAACAAAATTGCCGCATCTCCCGGATGGCTATTAGAAATGCGCTTGATTTCCTGACGGTCGATCATACCAAATGCGGTCACAATCAAAACGCCCGCTAAAGCTGTACGCGGAATATAGCTGCCAATGGGCGATAATAACGACATTGCAAATAGAGCGATGCCTGCTGACAAAATTGCAGCCAAAGGTGATTTTGCACCCGCTTTAAAGTTTACAGAGGAGCGTGCAAATGAACCGGCTCCGGGATACCCTGAAAAGAACCCCATCATGGTATTGGCAATACCCTGCCCCACAAACTCTTGATTATTATCCAAGCGCTGCCCTGTTTGCGAAGAAATGGAGCGAACAATCGCAGTTGTCTGCACCAGCCCGATAGCCCCAATAGCCAAGGCACCTGTGGACAGAGATGATATTAATTGGAGGTCAAACAAAGGCAATCGAGAAATTGGGGGTAATCCTTTGGGCAATGCCCCAATAACGGACACCCCATTGTTTCCCAAATCAAGCAGGTAAACAATAACGGTACAAAAGATCATCGCTAATATTGCCCCAGGTATTTTTGGGGAGATACGTCGCCCAATCACAATCGTAAATATAGCAACAAACCCAAGAACGGCCGTTTCTAAGTCCGTCTCTGGCAAGCTCAAAATAATT
>JBNKHS010000047.1:0-16207 GCA_050290485.1 Promineifilaceae bacterium (SeqCode)
AGTGTATCCGCCGCGATTTGCGCCCACGTTGTCTGATGCCCTTGTCCATGTGGCGAAGTTCCTGTCAGAATCGTCACTTTGGCGTCGTCGTCAATGGTCACACTGCCCATTTCCCACGGACCAAAGCCGCATACCTCCACATAGGTCGCCAGCCCAATCCCCATCAGTTTGCCCCCAGCTTGCCTTTGTTGCGCTTGTTCTATGCGTAATTTCTCATACTCTGATAGTTCTAGCGCTTTTTCCAAGTTGTGGGCATAATCGCCACTGTCATAAGTGGCATCGGTGGGCGTTGTGTGAGGGAAGGCATCAGGCGCGATGTAATTGCGACGGCGCAGTTCGGCGGGATCGATGCCTGTTTCATCCGCCAGCAGATCAATGGCACGTTCAATGAGATACGCTGCTTCAGGACGTCCTGCTCCGCGATAGGGGGCAGCGGATTGTTTATTGGTGAAGACGGCCGTTACTTCGGCGCGTGTGGTGGGGATGGCGTAAACGCCAACCATCATAAGCGCGGTGAAGGTGGGGATTAAAGGCGCGATGGCGCTGTAATAAGCGCCACAATCGTAGATGATCTCTAAATCGGCGGCTTGAATACGGCCGTTTTCATCAGCCGCCAAACGAATAATATCGGTTTGCCCCCGTCCCTGATAGGTTGCCAAATAATCTTCACTGCGTGTTGCCACCCATTTGATCGGTTTGTCCAAATGGCGGGCGAGGTAAGTGGCTAACACCTCTTCATTGTAAACCGGTGCTTTGACGCCAAAGCCGCCCCCTACTTCTGGAGCAATCACGCGCACTTTGTCGGCGTCGATGCCTAAAATACCAGCCAACGCATCCCGCGCCCCGTGCGGTGCTTGCGTCGTTGACCAAACCGTAAAAGAGTCTGTATCCGCGTCATAATTGGCAAGAGCGGCGCGCGGTTCCATCGCATTGGCAATCAGGCGCTGGTTTTCTAAGCGCAACTCAATCGTATGTTTGGCTTGCGCAAAAATAGTGTCGATATTCTCATCGCCCACTGGTCCCCAACGAAAAGCAAGGTTGTTGCCCCATTCATCATGCAAGATCGGTGCGCCTTCCGCCAATGCATCTTCTGGTGTGACGACAACATCTAAAGGATCGTAATCAACAAAAATGGCTTCGACCGCATCAACGGCCGTATAGGGATCTTGCGCCACAACCACAACCACAGGCTCTCCCACAAAGCGCACCTTATCCTTTGCCAAGGGATAACGCGTTGGTAATTTGCCTTCGGAGTAAGGCGGATTGTCCACGGGAAAGCCGCTGGGAATGGTGTCTGCGAGGTTTGGGTTGACATTTGCACCAGTCAGAATGGCTACAACGCCTGCCATTGCCTCAGCTTCACTGCTATCTATGTCCAGAATTTTGGCGTGAGCATACGGGCTGCGCACCAAGGCCATATGCAAAGTTCCATCCAGTTGGATATCGGCCGTGAATTGCCCTTTTCCCGTGATCAGGGCGGGGTCTTCACGTCGTTTGACACGTACACCCATAAATTGAGGGATTCCTGATAATTGATCCATATTGAACCTCCTAGATGGTCTGGCAAGTATGATAGATTTTTGTTAGGGAGACCAGAAGAAATAAATAAGCGAGTTGTTCTATTCTACCCTTTTTGTCAACTCGTTAAAAATGAAGCTGAGATTACAGCATGACTTTGTCCACCATAATCTTCCCTGCTTTAATCACCATCTTTACTGGGTTATGCCCAAAAAAGTAAGCCAAGTGGCGATAATCGGCTTCTTTGAGGATGAGGATGTCTGCTTGTTTGCCCACTTCCAACGAGCCAAACTTGTGCCCCAAACCGATGGCGTGCGCCGCGTTGATCGTGCTCGCGTTGAGCGCTTCCGCAGGGAGCAGTTTTTGAAAGCGACAAGCAATCGCCATCACCATTGGCATCGAGAGGCAAGGGGCAGATCCGGGATTGATGTCGGTGGAGAGCGCCAAAATTGCGCCTGCATCGACCATTGCACGGGCGTTGGCGTACTCTGTCATCCCTAAATTAAAGTTGACGGCGGGCAGGGGTGTAGCAATCGTATTTGATTGCGCCAGCAGTTGAATGTCCTTCTCCCCTGTCACGTCCAAATGATCAACGGAAATTGCGCCTAATTCAATCGCCATCGGTACACTGCCCAAATCGGTGAATTGATCAGCGTGGATTTTGGCTTGCAATCCGGCATCAATGCCCGCCTGCAAGATGCGTCGCGACTGTTCCAGCGTAAAGGCGTGATCTTCACAAAAGACGTCGATAAACATGGGCACGTTGTTTTGCGCAAAGTGGGAATTTTGATACCAATTGGCAACCGCAGGAATCATTTCATCAAGGACCAAAGCAACATACCCTTCTGGATTTTCCTTGAATTCGGGAGGCAAGGTGTGTGCGCCTAAAAAGGTAGGCACCAAATCGCAAGGGTGGGTTTGGTCGAGGGTGGCGATAACTTCGAGCATTTTCAGTTCGGTGGCGAGATCGAGGCCGTACCCTGTTTTGATTTCGACGGTGGTGCTGCCCAATTTGAGCATTTCGTCGAGCCGTCTGCGCGCAGAAGCAACCAACTCAGCGACGGAAGCGTCACGGGTGTGCTGCATGGTGCTGACGATGCCGCCGCCTGCGGCCATAATTTCGACGTAGGTGGAGCCTTGAATGCGCATCTCGAATTCGTGGGCACGGTCGCCGCCGTAGACGGTGTGCGTGTGGGGATCGACAAAGCCGGGACAGACGGCTCTGCCGCTGGCATCGATGGTGGTTTGGGCTTGGTAGGCTTGCTGAATTACGGCCGTTTCGCCCACAGCTACAATCTTGCCATCCGTTACCGCAATCGCGCCATCTTTAATGATGCCCAATTCGCATAAATCTTGGCCGCGTAACGGTTTGTTTGTTTGTGGAATGACACAAAGTTGACTTGCGGAATGAATAATTAGATCAACGGTTTTCATGGGAAGACTCTCCTCTGAAAATAATTTAACGCAAAGGCGCAGAGACGCAGAGGGGGAAGTTGGAAAAACTATCGCAATCTGCTAAATTTGCGTAATCTTTGATAAAAGTTTTTTCATTCATAGTGGTCGACGACAGTCGGTGACGTCTCCTTAAAATAGATGAACCACGAAGAGCGCAGAGAACAAAAATCTACGAAATCTGCCCGACCTATGGTCGTAAATCTATGGGTGTTGTTTCATATGGTTCCTTCTCTGACCCAACGCCATAAAATTACAATAGCAACTGCCATTAAGAGACTGGCGATTACGCCATTAGCGATAAAGCTCCAATTGTTGAACAATAACGGTCCCAGCCAGGCCCCCAAACCACGTCCCAAGGCACCGCCCGCCAAAAGAGAAGACATGACCACGCTGCGCGCGGTGGGGACAATTTCGGTCATTAAGGGAACACCACCGACAATTGTAATCTCGAAAAAGAGAAAAAGAAGGAAGTAGGTGATTAAAACGAATGTCAAATTAAATCCTGAAAATGGAAGTAACACGGTAAACAATGCATTGAGTAACCCGGTGGCAATAATCACAGGGCGCTTGCCAAAGCGATCCACCGACCAACCGGCGGCCACTTCACCAGAGATTTCGGCAAAACCAATGACACTGGCGGAAAATCCTAGCGCCAGCAGACTAAGTCCAAAGCTTCCTTCTAGCCAGTCGCCAAAAACGAGAAAGATAATTTCGTTGGCCATCGTCGCCAGCACAATATATACAAATGCGGCCCAAATGACGGGATGACGCCGCACGATTTGCCCCATTTCGCGCAGTGTGTTGCCTTGTTGATGCTGGTCGGTTTTTGCGGCTGGCAGTAGTTTCCATACAGAAACGGCCGCTCCTAAACCAAAAATCGCTAACCAGAAAAATGGTGCATTCCATCCCCACTGACGAATGGCAAAACCAACAGCAGGCGCACCAATGAGTAAGGCTCCTGCCCAAGAAAGTTCGGTGACGGCAATGGCTTTGCCACGTTGTTTGTAAGGTACCGCATCGCCAACATAGGATTGCATAGCAGGATCGTAAATGACTTTGGCGAGGCCAATGACACTGAGACTAACGCCAAGGAGCCAATAGGTAGGCCAAACGACGACGATCACGCAGCCCGCTGCAAAAAAGAACATGGAACCCGCCATGACTGTACGACGGCCGTATTTAGCGGACAAGGGACTAAACAACGGACTCAAAAAACCAGCAAAATTACGGATGATCACCAATTGGTAGATGGCTGCAACGGGTACGCCCAGCCCCCGCGCAAAGGCTGGGGCAAACGGATATACCATACGCAGCCCTGTATTAAGCAGGAGGCGAGCCAAAGTAATAATAGTGAGTTGAAAGGGAAGGTGAGAAATGATTTTTTTCAAGTTAATTTCATGTGTTGTGTGATACGTGATGCGTGAAAATTGGCTGCTGCAAAGCGTAGCACGATTGTTGATAAAAATTTAGGATGGGTTACACGGAACGGATAATTGATAATGGGTAAGGAATAATTGCCAATTATCCGTTATTCGTTATTCATTCATTTCGTGATTTTATGTGCCTTTTCATATCAAAGCTACCTAAATAAGCGAGTTATCTATCATTAGTTTCGTTTTCACCTATCGGGTTCAGTGATACAATTCAGCTTTATGGCGAAAGCAAAAAAACGTTCAGAAGAAGAGTTGATTATTCCCCCAGCACGTACAAATTTCCCTGTTGTGCCCCGTGTATCCTTAGCCATTATTTTGCCCTTTATCATTGCTGTTGTGGTGATTGGCCTTACAGGGAGTGTAACTGGGTTAGGGCAGGCCACAAATAGTGCCCCCGTTTTAGCCGTCATCGGTATTGTTAGTTGGATCGTGTCTTTGTTTTGGTATGGTTTGGCTAATGTAGGAATGCGTGGTAAACGGCCGTTATTTGCGGGTATTGGTTTTGCTACTTTGGGATGGATGACTTTCCTCCTGTTGCGTGCGTTCCTGTTGCCCGTTAATGTTGAGCCAACAGGTGCAACCCGGGCCTTTATTTACATCCTATTGTTTGAAGCATTCGCGACGCAATTATGGGCATTTGGACTCGTTTTTCGTTCCGTTGCTGAATGGCGTGGTCCGTTAACGGGGGCTTTTGTCAGTGGGATTGTATTTGGCGGCGCGGCGTTTGTACTGTTCCAAGAGTCATATTTAACAGATTTGTTTAGCCTGTTATACTTTATCGTGTGGGGCGTGTTCTATGGTATGATCCGCCTTCGTACTGGTAGTTTCTTGGGTACGTTTATGATTCAGGCCATGCAAACCTTTACTGTATGGATTGTACTGGGATCATTTACAGCAGAGATGTCAGCATCCCAACTCTATTTGGTGTATGGACTTTCTAGCCTAGGCTATGGTATTTTTATTTGGCGCCTATGGCCTAAAGTCGTGAGCGATTACAGAGTTTAAATGGTTCAAGGAAGAACAAGATGTCAGAATTGAAAGTAAAAGTTGATGATCGGGCAAGATTGGTAACGGCCGTATTGGCAGCAAGCCAGTGGCCAGATGAAGAGCAAGCACAATTGACCCATGCTGTGCATCCTCATGCCAAACAAACCCGTCAATTTGTAAGTAAATTTTCCAGTCATCCTGCAGTTGTTGGTATGAATCAATCGTGGCTTAACGGTGTTGAATTGGATACGATGTTTAGTGCCGCAGCGCGCTGCCAATGGCCTTCTTTTCTTACCTCCCCCCGAGAAACGCTGCCGCGTGTATTGCAAATTGAAGGGTGGACACAATCGTTGGCCCAATTTGCAAAAGATACAAAAATTGCCACCGAGTTTTGGCCACAACATGAAGCAGTTTGGGATGCGGCAACTGCGGCCTTACGCACCATCTTCCCCAACGACAATTTGTTGGCGTTTATTGCTCGCATCACAGGAAATCCTATCAAACAAACAGTGATTATCATGCCCAACTTGGTATACCCTGCCTTGAGCCCCATTTTGGCAACGAGCAATCAACAATATTATTTACTGGTTCCTCCGCCTAAAGCGGTCGGGGAATCGCCACCCTGGCCTTACAGCGAAGATCCTGGCTGGGTGGTTGCCTTGGCTAGTCGTCAACTGTTGCAAAATGCGTTCGGCGAAGATTTAAGCCAACTTGAAGATGAGCAAGCAAAAATTGTAATCCATGCGGCAACAACGTTGTGCCTCGAAGAACTGCTTGATGAGTTTGAAGGGCAAGCCTATCTTTTGCGCCGTCAAAAGGAAGAAGATTTGCCAACTTTACCTGATGCAGTCGAAAAAATGCGTGACTATTTGGTTAAAGACGGGCCTAAATCCATTTCTGACCTATTTTAGTTTTTAGATCATAGATACTTCAACTTACCTGAATTTAGCGAGGGTTGAGCGACACCGAATTTCGACATCGTTCAGCCCTTGTTTTGTATTAACCCCTTTTGTATTACTGATAGCAGAAATGATAGTCCTTTTCTCGCCTAAAATTCTAGGTAAGGTTATCATCTAGACTAGCGGATGATATGTTTCATCCTTCATAATTCATCCCTCATAATTCATAATTTACACGAGGAGGAAGTGATGTCCTACGAATATATTCTTACTGAAATAAACGGCCGTGTTGGTGTTGCCCAATTCAATCGCCCCAAAGCACTAAATGCCCTCAATCGGCAATTGATGTCGGAATTGATTGATGCTTTAGAAACGTTTGACCAAGATGACAACATTGGTTGTATTGTCATTACGGGAAATGAACGCGCGTTTGCGGCCGGAGCTGACATTAAAGAGATGGCTGAGGCTACCCCGATTTCGATGTTGGATAACCCTTTTATTGATTATTGGGATCGACTGCGGCGTATCAATAAACCTGTGGTTGCGGCCGTTTCTGGGTTTGCGCTCGGGGGTGGTTGTGAATTGGCGATGGCGTGTGACATGATTGTGGCCAGTGAATCAGCCCAATTTGGACAGCCAGAAATTAACATTGGGGTGATTCCCGGCGCTGGTGGTACCCAACGGATGACACGCGCCGTGGGCAAAGCGTTGGCGATGGAGATTTGCTTAAACGGCCGTTTCCTCACCGCTGAGGAAGCATTAAAATTTGGTCTCATCAACCATATCTATCCCGTTGAATTGTACTTAGAAGAAGCCATTAAATTTGCGGCCAGCATCGCCGAGCGCGCTCCGGTAGCTTTGCGTTTGGGCAAAGAAGCGGTCAATACCGCTTATGAAATGTCCTTGCAGTCTGGCTTGGCCCATGAACGCCGTCTCTTCTATATGTTGTTTGCCTCCGAAGATCAAAAAGAGGGAATGGATGCCTTCATCAATAAACGCAAAGCAAACTGGCAAGGCAAGTAGTGATGTCTAGCAAAATTGAATTAAATGAAGAGCAACAGGCAATGTTGGCTGGCGAACGGGGTGTTGCCAAACAGATGGGGATGCGCCTACTGCTCGATATGGCGGCGACAGCAGGTGTTACTGAACTCATCCCCATCCAAAGTGCACATCTTTCCGGCGTTTCGCCATTAACGGGTGGTTTGGGATTGCGTCAATTCCTAAGCAAGCTGGCCAGTGATCCGTCAGCGCAAGTTGCCATTCCCACAACCTTGAATTCAGCAGGTTGTGATGAGGCCCAATTTGATGAAATGCGCATTGTTGCCCCAGATTTCTTAGAACACAATCATGAGATCGTGACTCGTTACACGGATATTGGTGTGCGTCCAACGCAATCTTGTATTCCCTATGAATGGAATGGCGTTGTTGTCGAAGGGCCAGCGGCGTGGGCGGAGTCGAATGCGATTTGTTTTGGCAATTCCTATACAGGCTTGGTGACGAATCGTGAGTCAGGTCTGTCGGCTTTGGCCTGTGCATTGACAGGGTACACGCCAAAATACGGGTTGCTGCACGACGATGCACGGCGTCCTAATTTAGAAGTGATTGTTACGGCCGAAATGAATGATCCTACTGATTTTTCTATTTTAGGGGATTGGATTGGGATGCAGCGCACACCAGATTGGAAGACGCCGTATGGCCCAATTCCGGTGATCAAAGGGTTGCCTGCGAAGATGAACCATGAACAAAAGAAGGCGTTGACGGCGGCGGCGGCTAATTATGGTAGCCCGTTGGTTTATGTAGAAGGGTTGAGTGCCACAATTCCAGATGGGACGGTGCAAGCGACGTTGACGTTTGATGCGGCGGCTTTGCAAAAACGGTATGATGAATTACGGCCGTATCAACCCATCTCCCTCATCACTTTAGGCTGCCCACAAGCTTCTTTGGGAGAAATGCGTGCGATTGCGGGCTTACTCAAAGGGCAAAAAGTGGCTGCAGATGCACCGCCGCTTTGGGTGTTTACCTCATCGGCTAATAAAGCGATTGCCGAAAAGGTAGGTATTGCTCAGATTATTACGGAAGCGGGAGCCTTGTTGCTTGAAAATACATGTCCTGAAGTTGTGCCCTATGACCGTAGTTGGGTGAAACATATTCTCACCAATTCAATGAAGGCTGAACATTACATTAAATCTGGCCTCAACGGCATTCCGACATCAGTTATGGATTTGCCCGGTTGTATTGATGTGGCTTTGGGAAGATTGGAGACTCGTGCTGAGCAAGGTCGAAGTGTTGGAGATTTGCTGCCTTCGGCAACGAGATTGGAGACTGGAGATCCAAAGGATGTCTCACCAAAGAGAAAAGGAACAGAAACCCAGTCAGTTGGAGTAAAGGTAAAGCAGGATGGAGATTTTTCGGCCACTGGACAAGGATTGCCTTCGCAAACAGATTTTATTGTGGTTGGAGAGGCATTTGTTACTGACACGCCAATTACGTTATTGGGCTTTGTCAATCGTGTAACAGGGGAGATTGAGGAAGAGACACATCCTGCTAATGGCGAAAGTATGGCAGGGAAGATTGCTATTTTCCCTAAGGGAAGTGGTTCAACGGTTGCGCCCTATGTTTTGTTGGAATTGTTCTATCGAGGGAATGCACCAATTGCCATCGCCAACACAGAAATTGATCAGCAAAGTGCCCCTGCTTGTTCTTTGGAAGGCATTCCCTATGCGTACAATTTTGACGACGATATTATTGGCAATATTAATCATGGCGATACAGTTGAACTTAGACGTGAAGGAGATGTTGTAACTATCCAGGTTGTACAACGTATAAAATAATTAGGTTCTCAGGAAGTTTGAGAATCAATTGACAAAATAGTGCGTAGAGCGTAGTGCGTAATATGTTTTTTATAGCGTGCTACGCTCTACGCTTTCTGTTTTCTTAACTGTTTATTGGACAAGATGTACAAAGGGAATAGGACAGAAAATGGACTTTAATCATCTTGCGGGTGGGGGCAAAGCTGGTAATATCAATTTTGACTCGACGACATTTCGGGTTTGTTGTTTGATGAAATGTATTTGATTGGTAAACGGCCGTAATTGGGATCTTACAAAAACAAAACGGCCGTTTTTAGGTGCAGTATTAGGAAGCTATGTCTGAATTTTTAATCCTCATTTTTGGAATTATGATGGTGCTTGCCGCGGCAAAACTGGGTGGTTACATCAGTGTGCGCTTCGGGCAACCATCTGTATTAGGGGAGTTAACTGCTGGCCTCATCCTTGGCCCAACTGTTCTCAATATGTTACATGCATGGCCAATATTTGCAGAATCGCATGCGATTTTGCTTGATGGACATGAAGTACCACTTATTGAAGAATCTATGAAGCAATTGGCTGAGTTTGGAGTTCTTTTGTTGATGATGCTTGCCGGTTTGGAGCTACATTTGTCGGAGTTGGTTAAATCGGGCAAGATTGCCTCTCTCTCGGGAACATTGGGTGTGATTGTGCCCGTATTGGCTGGTATTGGAACGGCCGTTGCTTTTGGCATTGGGCGTAATGAAGCGATATTTATCGGGCTCGCTTTGTCGGCAACGAGTGTCAGTATTTCTGCGCAAACGTTGATGGAGCTTAAAGTGTTGCGTAGCCGTGTGGGTTTGTCGATGCTCGGAGCGGCCGTATTTGATGACATCCTGGTAATTCTACTCTTGTCCATTGCTTCAATTGCTGTTGTAGGCCAGGGGGGCCTGGGAACCATTGGTTTAACTGTCTTGCGTATGGCTGCATATCTAATTGTTGCTTGTTTGGTTGGTGCATTTGTTTTACCTAAACTAGCCATTAAGGTGAGCGAAATGCGTATCAATCAAGGCATAGTCACCTTTGGTCTGATTACCTGTTTGTTTTTCTCTTGGTCTGCGGAAGTTGTGGGTGGTATTGCGCCAATCACCGGTGCTTTTATTGCTGGATTATTCCTTGCCAGAACGCCTTTCAAGAGTGAAATTGAACACGGATTTGCCGCCATGGCTTACGCCTTATTCGTTCCTATCTTTTTTGTTAATATTGGCTTAGGTGTGAATTTACGTGCCATTACGGGTAGTGCGTGGATATTTGCCATTGTATTAACGATTGTGGCTATTTTGAGTAAAATTGTGGGGTGTGGTATTGGCGGTCGTCTTGGTGGGCTAACCAATCGGGAATCTTTACAATTAGGCGTTGGTATGGTTTCGCGAGGTGAGGTGGGCTTGATTGTTGCCGCTTTTGCTCTCGCTCAAGGTATTTTGTCGCAAGATTCATTTTCAATTACTGTATTCATGGTTATTATTGCTACATTGGTAACACCACCAATGTTAAGAGCGTCATTTCCTAAAACTGTAAATAGCCCGCAAGCAAAAAAGGAAAAAAAGGTACAAAATGTCTAATTTTATGGTTCTCCTTGTTATCAACAATTTGGATGATTGCTCTGATATTTTGGATGCGTGGGAAGCAACAGGTGTTGGAGGGATTACGATTTTAGAAAGTTCGGGGTTGGGTCGTGTAAGAAATTTAAATTTATTGAGCGATTTTCCCTTAATTCCTTCTTTGTCTGACTTTTTGAAAGCACCAGAGCATCGTCATCGTACAATTTTCACGGTAGTTGACTCACAAGAGCGTATAGATAAGCTGCTGACAGCAACAGAAAGCATTGTCGGCGATTTAGAATCCCCAGATAATGGCCTCTTTTTTGTCTTGCCGGTTATTCAAGTCAAAGGTGTACGTGGAGGACAGGAAAGGGCTGCTAGAGATTAGCGCAATGAATTGTTTCTAAGATTTTTAAAGCTCTGGCTCAAGTCAGAGCTTTTTGTTTGGCACAGATGCTGTTTGACATAACAATAAGTGTGTGCTTCAAAAAAACGACACTACATTGAGAAACGGCCGTTTTGCAAATGACACAAATCACTTGACACATCAAAAAGGATGCACGAAACTTAACAATGTCAAAAATAGTGAGAAGGAAAAGATAATGAAAGCGTTTGTAACAGGTGGTTCCGGTTTTATTGGTCAGCACGTTGTAAGAAAACTTATTGATCGCGGTTATGAAGTAAACGCTTTAGCCCGTTCTGAACGAAGTGTTGGCATTTTAACTGCTTTAGGGGCAACCATTTTTGCTGGCGATATAACAGATACAGCGTCGATGCGACCCGCTATGGAAGGCTGTGATGTTGTTTTTCATATGGCGGCTTGGTACCACATTGGGGCTAGAGATTGGATGCAAGCCGAAGCAATTAATGTTGGTGGCACGCGTCGTGTTTTGCGGTTGGCCAATGAACTAGGCATTCCCAAAATTGTATATACGAGTACAGTTGCCGTTTTTGGGGATACACAAGGTCAGTTGGTAGACGAAACTTACTTTAACAGTGGGCCATTCTTAACAGAATATGATCGCACCAAATGGTTGGCTCATTATAAGGTGGCTGTTCCGCTTATTGAAAAAGGTGCACCTATTGTCATTGTGCAACCAGGGGTTGTTTATGGTCCTGGCGATACCGCTTTTGTGGCGCAAATGATGCGTATGTTCTACCGGGGATTACCAGCATTGCCTGGTGCTGACTTAGTGGTGACCTATGCTCACGTCGATGATATTGCTGAAGGGCATATTTTGGCAGCAGAGAATGGACGGGTTGGTGAGAGTTACATTTTAGCTGGTCCAGCAATTCCACTTAGTGAGATGATCGATTTTTGGGGTCATTTATTGGGAAAACGGTCGCCACAAGTGAAAATTTCTGGGCGGTATTTACGGCCGTTTGCTCCCATGATGGAAACTGCCTATAACCTAGTCCCCAATATGCCATCCCTTTTTAGTGGGGAGGCAACAGCGAGTTTAGGTGCAACTTATATGGCTCGTGCCGATAAGGCACGCAATGAACTTGGCTGGAAAACACGGCCGTTGCAAACGGGCATGCTTGAGACGTTTAAATGGATTGCAGAAACAGAGCCAGCACCGACTCCGCAAGAAAAAGAAAAGCAATTAGCACTTCTGGCCATTTTGTCTGCGGTGGTTATCTTTATATTTTGGTTTTGGGGTCGGCGTAAGAAATAGACAAATTATCGTGCATGACAAATAAAAAAGGGCAAGGCGTTTCAGCCTTGCCCTTTTAGTATTTAAATGGGTTGAAAGATTAAATTTTTAATAAGGCCGTTGCTGACGGCGCATCCGTTGTTGATGAAGACGTTGCTTTCTTACAGCAACTGCTTTTGCTTGCATTTTTAATCGACGTTTATATGCCATCATCATGAGTGTAAAAAATAATCCGGATGCCACAACAAGTAACATGTTCAAGCCTCTCTTTAAATAAATCAGTACAATCTAATCAACAATTAAATAAACAATAATCTTTTTTGATCAAAATATCAAGCCCAAATAATAGGATTTCCGCTCTATTTTTGACTTTTAAGATAGGATATGCTAATCATTCCCAAATTTCAAGCGTTTGATAAGTGATCTATCATAAATCCACTAAATGTTAAGGGATGTCCTTCATTGAAATTAGCTTCAACGATAGAGCAATTAGGCATGCGTATGCTCCAAACAAAGCGATTGTAGCTCCACATGCTTTCTTTTGTAGTTTCGGTATTGTTGGTTAAGAAATGCCAAATCATTCCCCGTAAAAATAACCCATGACTAAATACAGCAATAAAATCGGCCGGATGTTGTGCTAATCTTGCTTTTGTTTCTTGGACGCGTCCCATCAACTCGGCAAAGGATTCTCCACCGCCGCCTTCTTTTTCATGAGGCTCGTTCCGTTCCCAGTATGCTTGGGCAAACGGACCGCGTTCGCTGCCTGTTGTGCCATTGTACCGTTTGGGATGCAGGTAGGTGAATTCATGAACAGGCCACTCTTCTATTGGTACTTGTGGAAAGGCTCGTTGGGTGGGAACGGCCGTTTGTTGGGCACGAATATAAGGCGAGACAACAATTAAATCGGGTGCTTCCTTAAATGCAGAAACGATTGTTTTTGCTTCTTCTTCTCCTTGTGGTGTTAAGGCAGATTCAGCGGGATGGGTAGTTGGTAAGTTGGCATTCGACACACTTTCTCCGTGGCGAATGAGCCATACTTTGGGCATGATTTCCCCCTAATTTGGTTCTAAATGAACAGTTTCATTGACACGACCAAACAGTTTGCATTCCGTTTGGGTGCCACCATTACAAGGTGTAATACTAATATTTTGTTTTTGCCCGCGCAACATGGCAGCTACCGTCAACACCTTGCCGTTGGCTTGGTAAGTTGCGTTTTCGTCCATATGTGTGTTTAGCTTCAAGATGCACGAACCTGTTGTTGCTGATGGGTTTTCATCTGTTAATTTTAGATGAATATTCAAGGGGCCACTGTAGATGACGACGTTGATTTGACCTTCAACTCCAATTTCATAATCAGAGTAGGTAGAGACAACCCCATCACCGACGGGTATCCACACAAACTTTTTCGTTTTGACCGTTTGTTTTTGGCCAACGGCCGTTCCTTTGGCCAGAAATGTTGGTATTGTTGCCACAATTTCCTTCCTTCAATAATTTGTTTTCAGAGGCTTTTGCCGATTAGAGCATAGTGTAACAGGATACGGCCGTTTTGCATCATTTCCCCCTATTGCCACACGGGATGGCAACTGCTAAGATTGCCGCAGGAGAAGCGAATGCCAATACGCCGATTATTTTGCCTTGTTCTATTGACACTGATTTTAAGTGCTTGCGAATTTGTAACCAATTCAGACCTGCCAACACCAACCGTGGTCAGTACGGCCGTTCCGTTGCCGTCTGAAATAATAACAGAAAGCGAGACTCCTCAGTCTGCTTTGGTCTTGCTTCCTTCTCCCACGCCACAGCCTGTGGTTCAACCATTGCCCACACCAACACACAACGCCGAATTAGCCGATTGGACGATGATGATCTACGTCGATGCCGATAATAATTTAGAGTTATCGAGCTTGCTAGATATCAATGAAATGGAATTGGCGGGGCAGTCGGATCAGGTTAATGTGATCGTGCAAATTGATCGCTCTGTCGATGAGACCCAACTCGATGGTGATTGGTCAGAAGCAAGACGTTACCGCATTTTAAGTGATGCGGATACCTTAACGATTAATTCGGAGCTGGTGCAAAATTTAGGGGAGATCAATATGGGCGATCCGCAAGCATTGGCTGATTTTTTGCAATGGGGCATGGCCACTTATCCTGCCAATCGGTATGCGTTGGTGTTGTGGGATCATGGTGCTGGTTGGCAAGGGGTGGCGTTTGATGAAGGGATGCCTTTTGAGGAACGCATTGATCACCTCAGCTTGCAAGACTTGGAAATTGCTTTAGCCCAAGGATTGCAAAATCAACAATTGGATTTAATTGGTTTTGATGCGTGCTTGATGGGGCAGTTGGATGTGCTCAACACAATACGGCCGTTTGCTCATGTCGCTGTCGGTTCAGAGGAGTTGATTCCGGGGGATGGTTGGCATTATGAAGCACTGTTGTCCAATTTGTATGCTAACCCAACTATGGATGGTGCCCAACTGGGATCACAAATGGTCAACAGCTACCTCGATTATTACACCCACACCAAACCAGATGATTTTGTGACCCTCTCGGCCATTGATTTACAAGCCATTCCTGAACTCGCGTTCCATGTGGAGAATTTAGCGGCAGAATTGGCTAATCATCCCGATGAAGCGCTGGGCGCTGTGGGCGATGCGCGTACAGGTGTGGAAAGTTTTGCGCGGGTTTACGCACAGGAAAGTGATCATTATGCCGCTATTGATTTGGGGCATTTTGCGTCGATTATTGCTCAGCGCAGTAGTGATAAAGCAATTGTGACGGCGGCAAACGGTGTCAGTAATGCCTTAGCCAATGCTGTGATTGCCAATGGCGTTGGTGCTGGTTTGCAAAATAGTCAAGGTGTAGCGCTTTATTTTCCACGATATGCAGCTTTGTATGATCCCAGCTATGCCGAGATGAGTTCGCTACCTACATGGAATCAATTCTTAAACAATTATCATACGTCTGCCGGGAAAGTGATTAATTCACCCCCGGCCATCAATTTGTATAATGTGGTTGATGATGTTGTCGGTGTCCAAAATCCGGCCTTTTTAGAGTTCCAAATTATTGGTCAGCATATTGAAGAGGTTTCTATTTTCGGGGCGCAGGTGATGGAAAACGGCCGTAATCGCCTGGTCGAATTTGATCGCCTTATTCCCGAACCCACCATCTTGCCCGATGGTTCAGAGATTGTGCAATGGCGTGATGGCGTTCATGATGACTTTTACATTTGGGACACAGAAGTGACCTATATCTATGATGTGTTTGGCAATGAAGATATTGTTGTTATGTGGCCGACGGAGCCGGGCAGCACCTTGTTTACCGTTCAGGGTGAGTTCCGTAGAGCAGGGGAAGCAGAAGGGGTAGCGGCCAACCTTGTTTTCGACCATCGTACAGGTGAGTTACAACGGGTGTGGGCCGTACAATCCAATGAAAGTAAAGCCCCGGCAGAAATTTTCCCCTTCACCGGTGATGAGTTTCAATTGACTGACTTTTACCAGGAGAAAAATAATCTTTTGATGCAGCCAGGGACGACGCTCGTTTTTAATGAAGATGGTCAACTTTATTTTGAATGGCGTCCTTTGCCCAACGGCAATTATGAATTTGGAATTGAAGCTGAGAATATTGCCGGGGCAAAATCGTCAGAAACGGTGCCCTTAACTGTCAATAATGATCAAATCATTGCGGGATACACTGCTTATCTAGATCCTTATCTTGGCTACCAATTTAATTATCCGTCAGATTGGTATCGACCTCGTTATGAACAGGGTTTGTTGTACACGACAGACCCATCGGGCACAACGCAGCTGTTGGTTACTGCTTATCCGAACATTGGTGCCAACATCACCGCCGAATCTTTGAAAGCAGAAACGT
>JBNKHS010000048.1:0-16013 GCA_050290485.1 Promineifilaceae bacterium (SeqCode)
AACCAAGGACGGCCGTTTATCAGATCCGTTTTTTGCGACATGAGCTTCATGCGGGAGGTGGCGGGATGAACAGGGGCAATCGTTAAGCCAGCGTCGCTTGGGGCACGAGTGACAATCGGTTGATTGATTGTGCCGTCAAATTGGCGCGTTTCCCATTTGGTAAAAATCGTAAAATCTTGGTGCTGGGTGATAATCAAACTAGCGCCAAATGGTTGTGGTTGTGTTGCCGCCACGACACACACCCGATTCTCCGCCGAACGATCGACAATGCCATGCGACAACTCCCACGCCTCCTGCGCATGAAACGGAATCACCAACAGGTCTGCCCCTTGAATGGCCAACACCTTGGCCACTTCGGGATAAATCGCATCATCCCCCACGACAAGGCCGCATTTGCCCCAAGGCAACTCGCAGACCATAATCTCATCGCCTAGATCCGCCCACGAATGGCGCTTGGTGCGGTGCAGTTGGGGTTGGCGAAACAAAACGCCATCTTGATTGAGCAAAACGCCCATGTGGTAAATCTGCCCATCTTTCTGATCGACAAGTGAGGCACAAACAACGATCTCACTTCCCTTACACGCTTGTTGGATGCTGATCTGGGCAGATTGGCAGAGGGAAACGGCCATTTCCACATCATCCACCACCCCATCTGGCAAACAAAACAGCTCAGGCAAAACCAACAATTCTACACCTTCAGCAATTGCCGTTTGAATCGCCTCACACAGTTCAGCGATGGCCGTCTCTCCAGTTTGGCTAGGTTGGTAAACGGCCGTTAACAGTTCAGCTTGCGGTTGATGGCTCTCTGGTGTTGGCTCTGTGGCAATTGCCTGGTAAAGTGTCGGGCGACGATTGGCAAAAATATCCGTACCGTCAGGGCGCAGTTTTGCATTTGCCAACGAAACATCGACATCTGCCCAAACAAACATCTCGCTTTCGCGGTCTGCCTTGGCCAGAATCGTACCGTCGGGAGCCATGATTTGGCTCTCGCCGACACCATACAAAAAGTGAGCAGGAATCCCCAGTTTTTGCGCCACATCTCCCAGCAAATGCTCAGGAATAAGTGGGCCAACTTTGTTAGACGAGACGACAAAGCATTTGTTTTCTAAGCCGCGCGTGGGCACATGCAAACTGGCTTCATCGGTGGCGAAGGAGTTGAGGCTGTGGCAAAAGATCTGTGCACCGCGCAGCGCCAAAGAACGCGCTGTCTCCATCGTCACACCATCACGACAGGCGTAGATGCCCAATTTACCAACGGCCGTTTCCACGACAGGTGTAATCTGCTCAGCGCGGCTAAAATGGATATTTTCATGTCCCATCAACGTCTGTTTGTCTGCTTCGACCAGCAGCTCACCATCTGGACCATACAAAAAACTGGTAATCGTGACGCGACGATTAGCTCGCCTTGCGGTGCAGTTGATGACGATGTGCGTTTGCTGCTGTTTGGCACTTTGCGCAATCTGCTGTAAAAACGGGCCATCAACAGAAACGGCCGCTTCATAAACTTCATCACTGTTGTTATACCAAGAGAGCCGATTACAAAACTCGGGCATAACAATCAACTCTGGTTGAACAGAAGCGGTCTCCGCAATCCAATGGAGACATTTTTGCAAATTAGCATCTACATCGATTCCGGTACTAAATTGAACAGTTGCGATTCGTTTTTTCATAATTCGTAGTGCGTAGTGCGTAATGCGTAGTTCGTAATATCGCTCTAAAATGCTACGAACTACGCACTAGGATTATTTAATGTCTACAATAAAAAGAAACTTTCGTCACATCGGTTATATCGTTGAAAATTTAAAAGAATCTGTAGCCAAATGCCAACTTCTCTTCGATTTAGCGGAAGATGAGATACGCATCGTCCCACCCTATGACGTTGCCGCAGATGCCCGCTTTGCTTTATTCCAAGTTGATGGCCTCGATTTTGAACTGATTGAACCAATCTCTGACTATTTCAAAGAGATTCTCTTCAATTCAGGCAAAGGCATCAACCACATCTGTTTTACGGTGGATGATATTGAAACGGCCGTTACCGAAATGGCCGCCAAAGGAGTGCGTCCCGGTCATGTAACCCCTAACGGCATTATCATCATGCCCCATCAAAAAATGGTCTACTTTAATCCTGATGATACGGGTGGGATTTTGCTCGAATACATTCAACCACTCTGAGCAGTTTTCACTGTTCAGCAATCAGTTTTCAGTACACGATCCCACTGATAACTGATTACTGGCTACTGATTACTAGATGTAATCGCCTCCGCCAAATACCAAGGACGCCCATCTACCAAATCTGTATTGCGCGAAACCACCTTATTCACGGTTGCCTCTGGATGGACGGTGAGCTGCGTCAAGCCTGGTTCATTCTCGGCGCGGGTAACGAGTGGATGACTAATTGTGCCGTCAAACGGCCGTTTTTCCCATTCCGTAAAAATCGTAAAATCTTTGTGTAATGTTGTGAGCAAACTTGCACCAAACTCAGTGGGGCGACTGGCAGCCACAAGGCAGACGCGATTTTCGGCCGAACGTTCTACTAGCCCCAAATCCAACTCCCACTGCTCCATCACATGGAAGGGCAGCGCCACCACATCAGCACCCGCAAACACCGCCAAACGGAACGTTTCCGGATAAATGGCATCATCACCGACAACGATGGCCAATTTACCCCAAGGCATTTGCATGGTTTGTATGCCGTCTCCTAACGTACTTACCCAGCCTGCATGACGCTCGCTTTTGTGCAATTGCGCTTGACGATGAGTTACACCATCTTTGCTAATCATCACCCCAACATGCTGTATACCAGCACCACTTCTTTCGACAAGACTGGTAACAACGACAGCATTACTACCTGAAGCTTGCAAAGCTGCCGTAAGGATATTGATTGCTTGTTGACTACGCGATACGGCCGTATCCACATCGACTTGCACAACACCATTCTCAAAACAAAAGAGTTCCGGCAAGACAATCAACTGTGTGCCACCCGTAATAGCTTGGGCGACGGCATCAGCACACTCTTCAATAGCGTCTTCCCCATCGGACTGTGATTGGAAAACGGCCGTTTGCAACGTCGGTGCTCCTTTTTCCCACACTCGATCCGCTGGCGGCTTTGCACCAATCTCACCATACAATTCGGGACGACGGTTGGCAAAAACATTGGTACCATCTGGCCGTAATTTATCATCTGCCCAGCTCAGATCAATATCAGCCACCACAACCGCATCCCCTTTCAACGATGCTTTGGCCAGCACTGTGCCATCAGGAGCCACAATCTGGCTCTCACCCGCCCCATCTAAAAATTGCGCAGGCACACCTGTTGCCTCACTCACAAAGGCTACCGATTCTTCTGGAATTAAGGGATCGACTTTATTAGCGGCAACAACAAAAACTTTATTCTCTGCCGCCCGCACAGGAATGTGTAAACTGGCTTCATCAAACGCAAACGAGTTCAAGCTATTACATAAAATTTGTGCGCCACGCAACGCCAAAATGCGTGGTGTCTCGTTAATGACACCATCCATGCACGCATAACTCGCTATTTTTCCAATTGGTGTCTCAATAATCGGGGATTCAGCTGGCGCACGTTTGAGATAATCATTTTCATGTCCCATCAACACTTGTTTATCAGAAACAGAGACGAGTTCGCCGTGCGGATCATATGTCATACTGCTGCCCGTCGCGGTGTCATCTTCGCGCTGCACCGTGCAGTTAATAACGATATAGCAGTTGTGCTCTTTCGCTTTAGCGGCAATTGCTGCTAAAAAGTCACTGTCAAGCGCAACGGACACTTTAAAGCAATGAGCCTTATCCTCATACCAAGAAAGATGATTGACAAACTCTGGTAATACCATCAAATCGGGTTTCTGCTTCGCCGCCTGATCAATCATCGCCAATGTCTTGACTAAATTGGCATCTATATCATTGCCCGCACCAAATTGAACGGCCGCTACGCGTACTTTGTTACCCATCAATCACCTCTCATCCTACCGAAATATCACAATGTCGTATTGTTATGACATTTAAGATTATAACAAGGAGAAGGTATAGATGCTACTTAAAACCTGAATAAATTATAGTTCAAAGGGGTGGTTTTCTAAAAAGAGGTTCAGTTCTTTATCAGATAGGGGATTTGTTGAATCGACCGCATAGAAGCCAGTTTCCCACAAATGAGCAATAACACCATACTCAATCTGTATTGCTTCCTCGGCCCCATTCTTAAAGAGGTAGGCTGCCCATGCACTCTCTTTGCCAACCGGGCAGTTGACGACAAGATGCACAATATCTGTATGTACTTGGCAATGCGTCAATATACATGCATTAGTAATTGCAATACGCTCCATTGCACGACGCAACGGAATATGAAGTGAAGTCGGTAATGGCTCTGCCGGTCGCCACACAATTGCATATGAGGTACGGCCATCTATCGATTCTCCCCCGTTCAAAAAGCTTGTTTGTGGCAGGTGTCCACCACTAAGTGCTTTGTATAATTTTTTCGCCATACGATTCGCTTGATGGCGTAATTCACTGATTGGCGTCTCAGCAACCCCTACAAGCGTTACTAAATCGCGTAATTCATTCACTTCTTGCGTATACAGAAGCATATCTCCTGCCCGTGCGGGGATGTGCATAAATTGGATCCGTGAGTTTCCTTGATGTTCATCCCAATCCGCACCAACTTGCAGAGCAACAGTTGCGGCCTCAGATTCTGTCAAATCTCCCCAATGCCCGAGCAAAGATTGGTTACGAATAAATACGGCCGTATGTATAAGTCGTCCCAACTTGGTTTGCTGTAAAGTTGTTTCAATAAGGCGATCTTCCTTTTCTACAGAGGTAGAAGCAGAAACAGTTGTTTCCCCCTTATCAATCAGTGGCTGTAGCATCACATTGCGTAATACAGATACTAACTCCACATCCAACAAAGACTTAATTAGCATCCCTTGTACACGTCCCGCATAAGTTTGCGGAATCTCAACGTTTGCTTTAGGTGTCACAAGAATTAACCTTAAATCAGATTGTACAGCTCGTAAGGAACGGATAATTTTTGCTCCTTCTTGCACGGGAATAAAGGCGACATCTTGTTTGCTTTGTACTAAATAAAAGCAAGCATCTTTCACCGTTGGCGCAATCGTAATTGTAAACGGCCGTATTTTATTCAACGCCTGTATCAATTCATTTGCAAACAACCTATCATCTTCGAGAATTAAAATATGCTCTATTGCCAATGCTCACAACCTCTGTTTGAGATGCAACCATTTTACTGGCAACCACGACACATCCACATAAACAGCTCGTGAAATGTTTGTCCATATTTCCCATAAAAGCAAAAAGCCCCAGGAACTATCCTGAGGCTTAACGACTAATTACCTATTAGATTAATTACTTATTAAATGAACGCATCAAATTAAGTCGCTTGCGCAATTTGCCAAACGAATTCAAATCCGCATCATCTCCTGCTTCGCGTTTATAATAATATCCTTGGTAGTAATAACTATGTTTCTTCTTGGATACTCGATTTAAGACAACCCCATACATCGTTACACCCGCTTGAGTCAAATTAAATAGCGCTTGACGAACAAGATCGCGTCGTGTTTCCCCCACCTCAACAACCAAAACCGTGCCATCAACATGTTTTGCCATTATTGCTGCATCAGCAACAATAATAGCCGGAGGGCTATCATAAAGCACCATATCTACATGCTCACTAAGCTCATCCATCATTTGCTTCATACGTTGCGAGCCAAGTAATTCAGAAGGATTTGGAGGTAATACACCCGATGTTAAAACTTGTAACCCAGGAATATGCGTATTGCTCAAAAGATCAATCACATCTAACTCTGGTTTTCGTAACACATCTGTGAGACCATTATTATTAGGCAGTTCAAATATTTCATGTTGTACAGGACGACGCAAATCCGTATCGACAATAACCGTTTTAAGACCAGTTTGTGCCATAACAACACCAAGATTCGCTAATGTAGAACTTTTTCCCTCGCCACGAGTCGCACTCGTCACCATAATAGACTTATTGGGAGTATCTACAGACATAAACTGAATATTACTACGAATCATGCGGTATGCTTCTGACTCAGGTGAAAATCTCGATTTTGCAGTAACCAAAGTATCCTCATACCCTTTTGTCTTAGTCTCACGAACTGCCCCCAATGGAGTAAGCCCAAACATTTGCCCCAAATCATCCGTTGTCTTAATAGTGTCGTCTAAATGCTCTAGAACAAAGACTAAAGCTATACCAATAGCTAAACCAATGACGGCAGCTACCATCAAATTCAATCGCGTGTTAGGGCTAACAGGTGCATATCCAGCTTGTGCTTCATCAATAATAGCAATGTAATTATTTGAACGAGAGCTATCCGCATAATTAAGCAATTGTGCATAGTTACGCTCTAATTCAAAAATAAGGCTTTCTAAATTTGACACTTCTGTTTCCAAAGCAGAGACTTCTGCTGCAGTTAATGCTGAAACATCAGTCAATTCAAGTGTATCAAGCTCTGCCTGGCTCTTTTCAATCCTACCTTGCAAATTCAACAAGCGCTGATTTACAAAAGCAACATCCTCACTTGCTTCTTGGTTACGTAAAGCTGTAGGACTCAACAAGATAAGTTGTTGTGCAACTTCATCGGCAATCATCATTGCCTCTTCTCTGGATTTTGCTTGAACAGAAATTTCGACAAGCTGTGTATCCGACACTGCGCGTGCTGAAACCATGCCCTTCAACCGCTGCCACGAATAGTCTAAACCCAATGCAGTAACAGCCCCTTCTAATACGGGTTGTCGCTTTGCGAGAGCGGCATAAGTTTGAGCAAGTTCCTCACTTGCTTGCATTTGAGAGCGATTAACATCCCATGAGCTAATCGATTGTCCAACAATAACACTAGCGGTCGCTTTATATATTTTGTCTTGCCGTTGATTATATCCATATCCTAACGCCAAAGTTACCATTAGGGCTAAAGCAATCAGCCACCATCGTCGTAAAACAATTGTTATGTAGTTACGTAATTCAACAAAATCTTCCACTGTCTAGCTCCTTAAAAGCTCTTAATTAAATGCAAACCATCGACATTACATACCTTTCAGTAAAAATAAAACACCTACCGTTCTAAACATAGTGTATATATCTAATGCCAGCGATTGATAACGAATATAATAAAAATCATATTGCAGTTTAATGAGAGCATCTTCAACTGTATTTCCATAGTCATAATGGATCTGAGCCCATCCGGTGATACCTGGTTTTACCATTAATCTTGTACGATAAAATGGGATTTCTTCTTCGAGTTGGGCAATAAATTCTGGGCGCTCAGGACGCGGCCCAACAATACTCATTTCACCTTTTAATACATTATAAAGTTGTGGTAATTCATCTAAACGAGATTTTCTTAAAAATCTCCCCATCTTTGTAATTCGAGAATCATTTTTCTGTGCCCATTTTACGCCATCTTTTTCTGCATCAGTTACCATCGTTCTGAACTTGTAAATGGCAAACGCTTTCCCCGCTCGACCACAACGAATCTGCCGGTAAAAAGCAGGCCCTTTTGAATCGATTTTTACCGCTAAGGCAATTAGCGGAATGATGAGCAACAAAATTGGTAGTGCTAAAGTAACCAAGATCAAGTCTACCAGTCGCTTACTCATTTCTTGAATACGGCTCATAAAAGAACGATCTTGCATTGCATGTAACGCCCATGCTGGATCGATATGCTGAATCGGGACTTTCCGGCAGATTTTCTCATATAAATCCGGCATCCATGAAACACGCACACCATGTGCTTGACATTCAACCAACCACAAGAAAAGCTCTTTCCCCAAATCTTGTTCAATAGCTATAACAATTTCATGGACGTTCAAAGTTTTTACTAAGTTAGGCAATTCAGTCTCCGTACCTAACACAGGAACACCATCTACTTTAGCTCCTTTTGTAAATGTATCATTATCAACAAATCCAAGAATATTATAGTTAATAAGCGGTTCTTGCTTTAACGCTTTAGCAATTGTAATCCCACGCTCATTGCTCCCAACAATCAAAACTCGATGACGAAAAGGTGGTGCACTAAAAACAATCGCATAAGTCCATCGCCAAGCAATAACCAGAACAGCAGAAATGATTAAAAACCAAAGAAAGAACACGCGCGGCAATGAATCTTTATTAAAAAAGAATATAACAAAATATATTCCTAACATTAACAAACAAACAAAGCCAACACGAATTGCAGTTAAACTTTTTCTATTTGCAGATGGAATATCATACAAATCATTTAGCCAAGCAAGAATCAACCAACCAATTCCCAAAATTAGAAACCAGTACCAATTTTCATAAAATCGTTGGGGTGTTGCGGTCAAGCCATCTGCAATCCACCACAAGTACAAAGCAATAGCAACCGAAAAGATTACTAAAAGCGAATCCATTAAAATAAGTAAAGCCCGACGTTCTGAGAATGGTGCTTTGAATAACTTTAACTCATTCTTAAACAAGCCTAAAATGCCCGAGTTGTTTATCAGTGTATCTGGGAGTTGGTCTTTCGACTGGACATTCATTGTTTACCTCTTCCTACAAGATATGTACCAAATAAGGGATTGCTTTAAAGTCCACTCTTACTTGTGAATATTTCACGACAAATTCGAACAATTCTCTGGGCTGCATACCCATCACCATAGGGGCTCTGTGCTTGAGCCATTTTGGTATAGGTCGCCTCATCTTGCAATAATTTTTCAGTTTCTTGAATAATTGATTCTGTAAAAGGTCCTACCAACTTTGCAGTTCCAGATTGAACAGCTTCTGGACGTTCTGTCTCTGTACGCATAACAAGTACTGGCTTACCTAATGATGGTGCTTCTTCCTGTATGCCTCCAGAATCTGTCAAAATCAAATGGGCAGCATTTAGCAAATGAGCCATCGTATCATATTCGACAGGATCTATTAAATATATTCGGGGGATATTGCTTAGCAAACGATTTACTGGTTCTTGCACATTCGGATTTAGATGAACAGGATACACAATTACAATTTCAGGGTTGCGTTCTACTAATGATTTCAACGCAATACAAATATTTTCAATCCTCTCCCCAAAATTTTCACGTCTGTGTGCAGTCACAAGAATCAATTTACGGCCGTTTTCACCATTAACACCTACGGTATCCAATAAATCTTGAACATAAGCAGAAGGTTGCCGTTTGACAATCATGTGCAAAGCATCAATTACAGGATTTCCCGTTACATAAATATCATCATTATTAAAGTTCTCGGCAAGCAAAGCTTGCCTTGCTGTTTCCGTAGGTGCAAAGTGATAATTACTCAAAACACCAGTAAGACGCCTATTTATTTCTTCAGGAAACGGCGAGTATTTGTCATGAGAACGTAATCCTGCTTCAACATGCCCCACCATAATTTTGTGATAAAAAGCAACCAAACCTACAGCCATAACAGTTGTCGTATCACCCTGAACCAAAACCAAATCTGGCTTGCTGTCTTTCAGAACTTCATCCATATTAGAAATAATTCGGCTCGTTAATTCAGATAATGACTGCCCCGGACGCATTAAATTCAAATCAATATCCGGCACAATCTGAAACAGATCTAAAACCTGATCTAACATTTCACGGTGCTGGGCGGTCACACAAACTTGGGAGGTAAAGAAATCAGGATGGTTTTGTAGTTCCAACACAATTGGTGCCAATTTTACAGCTTCAGGTCTTGTACCAATCACCGTTAGCACTTTAATCATTATAGTCTCACTTATCTTTCAATTACGCTTTCTAAACTTTAAAATGTTCAAATTCTACCCTTGAACACCGTTTCCATTAGCCAGGGTAACTTTCTTTTGATCTTCTACTAAATTGTCAAGGTCACCATCAAGATTATCCCACTGGTTTGGAGTACCATTACCCAATGTATACACTTCAAAACCAGCACTAGTCCACAAATCATGAGGCAAACTGTTTCGCGTGTCCAAGAGGATCTTGTTGTTCATCAATTGACCAACTTCTTCAGGCACAATTTGATTAAATGCAGAGTGGTTCGTCAGCAATAAAATACAATCAGCCCCAACAACTGTTTCCTCTAAAGAAGCGTAGGTAATATTGAGTAAGTCTGAATCTACAAAAGGATCATATGCTTTAACTTCACAACCCATAGCCTGCATCCAACGAATGACAGTCAGGGAAGGGCTTTCTCTCATATCATCTACATCGGCTTTATACGCCAACCCTAATGCTGCAACTTTTGGTGTTTTTATACCTTTCGTTATTGTTCTTACACGATCAACAACATGCTCAGGCATGCGATCGTTTAGACGCCGCGCAGAGGCAATTAATTGCGCAGGCCCAGGTGCTGCTTGTACTAAGAACCAAGGATCGACAGCAATGCAATGTCCTCCAACACCCGGTCCCGGATTCAGAATATTTACACGAGGATGACGATTTGCCATTTCAATGGCACGCCACACATCAATGCCAATTGATTCAGACATAAGGGCAAACTCATTAGCCAAAGCGATATTCACATCACGGAATGTATTTTCCATGAGTTTGACCATTTCAGCCGATGTAGCATCTGATAAATAGATTTCTCCTTGTACAAAACTAGCGTAAAGTTCTTTGGCCAATTTTGCAGCTTCAGGAGTCAACCCACCAATGACGCGATCATTGCTAACTAACTCTTCAAGAATACGACCAGGTAAAACACGTTCTGGGGAGTGAACTACATGTAAATCTGAAATTGGATTTAATCCAGATTGGGCTAATATAGACGCAAACATACCAGCTGTGGTACCAGGGGGGATGGTAGACTCCAGGACAACCAGATCCCCCTTTTTCAACAAAGGTGCAATTGTATTTGCCGCAACCTCAACATACTTTAAGTCCGCTTGCTTATCAGGTGCGATTGGGGTTGGTACAGTGATGATAAAGGCATCAGCAGGAACAGGCTTTTCAGAAACTTTAAGGCTCCCTGAATTTAAACCAGCTTGAACCATCGTCTTTAATCCTGGTTCTTGAATATGTACATCCCCGCCTTGTAATCTTTTGATTAATTCCTGATTAATATCTACACCAACAACTTCGTATCCATGTGTTGCAAGCACGCTTGCTGTTGGTAAACCAATATAACCCAATCCCAAAACACAAACTTTTTTCATTATGGTGACTCCTTCTCACTGATCTTTATTGTCGTTTCGAATATTGCAGGTAAATTTACTTCTGCTTGAAATTTAACAATAGACGTTGACATCTTTTTATACCAAACAGAACTTAACCATCCGCTTTCTTTTTTGAAAGAACCTAAAATTGGACTATTAACTGAAATTTGTATCTGAATATCTTCAGGGTAATATGCCTCAATTATTGTTTCAGTTGTCACCCTAATATTCTCTGTGGCAAGATGGAAGTTCAGCGCTATTGCATGTTGTGTCTTTCCCAAAAATCGATCGACGAGCACAATTTCTTGTGCTGATTTTATAATGATCTCTCTTTGGTGAATGACTGGGTCAGATAATCTACTGTATCCATCATGGGCTCCACTTACTCTGCTATTAGTTGACTCTAAATCGTAAAAATTTAAATGTCCATGTGCCATATTTCCTATTCGGAAAGGGCCAGCAAACTCGCTTTGATCTAAATTATCGACGGTTGCTGTGGAATGTACGGCCGTACTTCGAAAATAATCGCGCCACTTACCAGCTGGATATTGGTATGTTCCTGGGTCAACAATCAAAGGTTGACCATAAGCCCACAACTCGATACCGAGCGTATCCGCATGTCCATGCCCTGGGCAATGTTCAGGCCCAATTTCACCAGCATCAAACAGCAAATAGGTTTGCTCATTATTTAAATGAAAAACGACTATACCCGTATCTGGAAAAACTTTAGATTGTCGTGGTAAGTCCAATTTCATCCGATAAGCGGTAGATGCCAGCACCTTGTCTGCCAAGTTAAAAATTTGGGCAGCAGGTAGTGGTTCATCTTGGATTGAATCGTTTAATAAAGGTAAACGGCCGTTTGGCAGCATTAAACTCCACGCAAACTCACCCATTCGGCAAACGCTTTCATAAATATCCTCTGGAACCGTTACATCACAAGCTTGGCATAAATAAATCGTGCTCAAAACATCCAACCAGACGGCCATGTGATAACTCGTCGAGTTCTCGTTGTGACCTCCATCGGAGCGTACCTGAGTACGCACACAATACCAAAGCCAATTCGTTCCCTTTTCTAGCCATGATGCAGCATCCGGTAAATTTTGAAATGTCAATCCTGCCCACACAAGCGCTTTGGCATTAGCAACCAAATGATTATTATCCAAATCCCGTTCTAAATGATCTGTTAGATAATGCGCATGTTGGGCAATCGCAGCCACAAATTCTTGGTTTCCTTGCAGCAGTTGCCATGCCGCAACCCAAACCACCAAACGTCTCGATGTAGGATAGGGTTCCCAGGCAATGCTTTTACCAATTGGAACTTGTGCGAGCCAATCTTCCCATAAAGAAAAAACATCTGGTTGGTTAGAAGATGTTGTTAATTTAGGCCATGTCCATTCCCATCCATGTAAATGAAAAAGCCATAACGGATCATTTATCGGGCTCTGAAACCATGAAACAGGCAAGTCTAACTTAACAGGTGTTTGATTCAACAAAAACAATCTGTTTTTCACAACATCCCAAGCCGTATCAACATGGCTTTGCTGATACATATCAGCCAAACAGGCGAGGCGTTTATGAAACTCAGTATTCGTATGAAAAGTGACAGGTGTTTCATTAACCTGACTTGCTTTGTTATAAAGTTGCTGGGCAAGCAAAGGATTGACAACTTTCAAACGTACCCGCCGTTGTAGACGGAAAACTGTACGCTTGAGGCCAGCACGGCGTGCAGTTAACCATGCCGCACGAATAGATTGGTTAGAAATACGCATATAGTTTACTGTTTTTGAACTGCCTTCTGTAACACTTGAGCCATTTGCTCCGCAAGAATACGTCGATCATAACAGGTACGTACAAGTTCATATCCGTTGGCGACAAATGTATCACTTGCTTGCGGATTTTCGACTAAATAACAAATAGATTCTGCAAGCTGTTCTGCATCTCCAGGTGTAATCACTAAGCCGCCTTGACTTTTATTCACAATATCAGCTGCTTCCCCTCCAGCAGAAAGTATAACTGGGCGACTATAAGCCCAAGCTTCTAGCAATTTAGATGGTACAGCATCGTTAATATTGCTACTTACCAATGGGACTAAACTAACATTACTTGCCCTCAAAAAGGATGGAATCTTTTCTCGTGGTTGTCGTGGCAGCATGGTAACATTCTGTAATTGTAGCATTTCGATTTGTTGCATGAGCTCATCTCGCTTTACGCCTTCACCAACAATAACAAATTGGATGTTTTTTTGTTCCCGCAAAATGTCTGCGGCACGTACAGCAATATCTACGCCTTGAGCAATCCCCAACAGGCCAGCATAAAGAATGATAAACTTATCCTGCAGGTTTAATTCTTGACGAAGATCAATGGTTTCTGCCATTTCTACATAATCCAAATCGACACCATTGGTAACAACCGTCATCTTCTCTGCGGGCACCCCCGTCACCACAAGTTTCTTCAACTTATTTTCCGTCACTGGTGTAATGTGGTCTGCTCGTTTATAGATAAATTTTGCCAAACGTTCAGCCAAACGGGTCACCGTACCATCAGGCGCAAACTCGCCTGCTTCCACAGCTACCTCTGGCCAAATATCTCGTATATCAAATACAAAAGGAATACGATGCAAACGACTAATTACCCATCCAGAGAGGCCCAAAAATAATGGGGGTGAAGATGCCAATACAACATCAAATTTTCGGCGTGTTAGCAATCCTGCTACTGAACTCGTAACAGTAAACGACAAGTAATTAAGGATCCGCCGGATACTACTCCGTTTTGGTGTGGCGTAAACCCATGTGCGGATCACGTTTACCCCATCAAGTGTTTCGAACGTTTTCAATTTACCTTTGTACTCATCAGGGAATTCGCCTGCTGGATAGTTCGGGAATCCGGCAATTACGGTCACGTCGTGGCCCTGATTTGCCATCCAACGGGATAATCCATGAAGACGTGCTCCCGCACCTCCCATTTCTGGAGGGTAGAAATGAGCCAAAATTAATATTTTCACTTAGATACCTCAGTTAAATTATGGCTTGATTGATTTGCCAGTTTTTGAACTTTATATTGCTTTTGTATAACGCACTCAAGATCGCCATGCCATTGTTATACAAGCTGCTTTGAATTGTGCGTTGTGGATATGCTTTTGCATACAATCCATCTTGAAAAGTCGGTGTGCAAGCCGCTTCTATGCGTCCAATCTTTTCTGGTGTCAAAGCCCGTTCCCATTTGTTCATATTATTAGTTAACAAAGGTCCCAGCACCTCTTTCTTCCACGCCATTTCATCCGATGCAACCAGCTTTTGGGCAGAATCAGAGAATTGCAGCATTTCTTGTGTAAAAGATATTTGTAACCATTGGCACATTTTTTGCAATTCTGTTTCGGGTTGCAGCAGCAAGTTTTCATATTGGATAGCCAAATAATTGTTACCAAACAATTTTCCCCCTTGGTGGCATCCCAATTCATATTGAGCACGGTACGCAAGATATTGCAAGATGTCAGCTCGCTGGGAAGACCAATCTGCTTTGGTACGCGAAAGATACACATCACGTGGATCTCGAATTAAGTGGATAACTTTGGCGTTTGGGAAGATTTGTTTGATTGTTGGCAAATATTCCACATATTTAGGTGCTTTATCCCCAATAATTTTGGCATCTTGTTGGGTGGCATAATAATGCAAGATGGCTTTGTACAGTTCAGGCATCGAGAATGGCCGTTTATCACGAAACGGCCGTATCACATCTTCCAAATCAACCTGCAATCGCTGAAAGCGTACATCAGTTTGTAAGCGAATCACTGCCTCATCTAATGAAGCTTTCGGTTTTTGTGCCAAATGTTGGTTTATAAAATGAAATTCAGGAGGAAAAACAATCTCGGGATGAGCATTTAACATGCTCATCAATAATGTTGTACCCGAACGTCCTACCCCAACAATGGCAACATATTGTAAATCAGACCAATCAATCATGTTTCAACTCAAATAATATGCTTTGCAATCCACCTTTGAATCCCTTAGCTGTGACCCAAAATCTATTCATTCCAGCAGTCCCTTCGGCAAATTCAAACACACCATATCCAAAATAACGAGCCGACCAACGATCTTTTTCTGCTTTCCACACTTCATGAATGTTTTGGTTATGATCGACCGCATATAAACGGCCGTAACCATCTTGCTGCCCTTCCCCTTTTTCCATCGTTGTGCCAAAGATTATGGCATCGTCCACACAACTATTGTAATAAACGGGACCAATAACATCACCAACTTTTATAATCTGTCTAGTTACACGATCATAACGCCAAATCTCGTTTTCACCTAGGTGATTATCCGTCCCCCAGTATACGGAATCCGGACGGAAGGCAAAGCTTACTGTACGCCACTTTTGTGTCCCTTCCCCTAATAATGTTTCCTCGCTCGTCATTGCATCGAGCAAAAGGATCTTACATTCAGCATCTTCATCACCAGTAGACACCCAAAGTTGGTTACTATATGGATCTTTATCTACTGTATGAACATGTCGTACAGTTTGTGCAGGGAATTGATAAAATATATTTACATCACCAGTTGGTACATGAACCTTGTAAATATTTACGGCCGTACGCTCCGGATTTCCCCAGTATTCTCCAATAAAAACATCATGCTCAATAACACACCAACCACGTCGCAAAGGTCTTCGCCCACGCGGAATAGAATAAAGAGGGAAAACCTCGCCAGTCTCAGAAATCACAAATATTTGCTTTTCCGCAATAGCCAACCATGTCTTAGACTTATTTTCTAGTGGCAAAACAGCATGAATTCCACCACGTAACAACCGTGCACCTAACTCAATCTGCAATACCTGTTGGCGAAACATTGAAACTGGGATTTTAGCCAACAACAA
>JBNKHS010000049.1:0-15579 GCA_050290485.1 Promineifilaceae bacterium (SeqCode)
GCTTGCCACCACACACGAATGAATCGGGGCGAGGGCAAGTTTTGCACTAACTTATTATTTAGCTGCTCGCCAGAGGTAACATTCCAAGATTGGAAAACGATTTCGTCAGTTCGTGCGCTTTCGTTTCCTAAAATAACATGGATTTCTAAAGTACCGTCAGATGGTGCTTTGTCTGATGTAAATACAGGTAGATTGGTATCACAAGAGGACCCAATTCCACCACTGACACCTTTCCAATCTGCACCACACCATGCCTGTAAATAATCAACAACCTCTCCAGCGTTGGGGGATACTGCATATGAATATGTTGCTGGTGGATAGGGGGTACTGTTTAAACTGTGTAAGGTTGCCGTGTTGGTTCCAGTTGGCGCATTTGCGGAGCCGAGAACTGTGTATTCATCGGTTAGATTTACATAATAATTGTATGTTGTTACTTGTCCGTCAAACACGATATTGAAAAGATCATCATTTGGTACACCGCCGGAATCACACGCCCCAAAGAATACTTGAGTATCTGTTGCACACTCAAATGTGAAATCTAAAGAAGATTCCATGTCAATGCCTCCAGATGCTTGCGCTGAACAATTTGCGGAACCGGCTGTTGCTGATTGAAAATGACCAACAAATAGGACAGAAAACATAACAACTGACACGAGTAAAATTAAACGCAATTTCATTGATAAATATCCTCCTGGATTTATCATGTTAGATCTTAAAATTTAGATAAGTAAGAAAATAGGTCCGAATTATAGGCATTATCCTTTTGTGTATGCTTAGGCAATATGTATTTCACGGGTCATGGTGATAATGCAAGTGAAATTTGGTATAGCAACCCAATGCATACCGCAATAAATAGGCGACAAAGTAATGTGTCGCATGTTTATGTTAATTATTTAGTTGGTGATTTCACAAAGAATTCGGCAACGAAACTTCTAAAACGCCAAGGCAGTATAAGTGATGAATATTTGGGAATCAAGTAGATTTTTTAATCGTTTTAATGTTTGCAACGGAGTTGATCAGATAAAGCATATAATTTCAAGTAAATCGCCCATCATCGCAAACATTGATACTAGATTTTTCAGTCGATAAATGTATCTTGTTGTCATTAGTTGTCAGATTATCGTATCGATTTAAGTGAGGGCTATTAATCGATAATAAATCGATGTCTTGATCAAACTGAAAAAGATCAGTTGCGGTCAACGGATGAAATGGTGCGGAATTTATGGGGGCTTATTAATAATGTGGGGCAAGAAACGATTTCCGGATTGCAACTAGCTACTCAAATTACAGAAAATTATTTAACACCAGAAGACGAAAATTGGGATTTAGCTCTGAGCCAACGCATTTTTATTGTTTTTGTGCTTATTTTCTTTTTTTGTTGGCATTTTGCTAAGTCTTGTTTATTTTGGCTGAGTATCATTTCCTATCAAGGGTGTGTCGATATACTTGACGCTCATATGACCATATGGTAGACTGCGTTATGTTTACTAATATGTTATGTAAAAGTGAAATTAGAGATGGATTTGCTTTTATGAGTGTAAATGGTGATTTATGATACGGCCGTTTACAAATAATGTGGATGAAATGATGAACCATTCACTATCCCAACCCCAGACAAACATAAAAATTCAATATCAATACAGCAAATATAACACCAATGAACAGCGTGTCCCTGTTTGTAACTTAGGAGAAGCCTAATGAAAAACCGCCATATCTCTTTCCAATGGATAGGAATTGGAACGCTCATTTTAATACTCACTTTAGCTGCATGTAGTCCCACAAGATCGGCTCCATTAGAGAACACACCATCGCCGACGCAAGACACGGTGAGTTTACAACCTATAGATAATACACCAACACCATCTGCTCCTATAGATAGTGGGGGTGATACGACCGATGGCAGTACAGACGGAAGTACCCCAGGTGACGGCACAACTGATGGTAGTGGAGATGGCGCCACAGATGGATCAACTGACGGTGGTACGGATGGATCGACTGACGGGAGTACTCCCGGTGACGGAACAACCGACGGCACCACAGATGGATCGACTGATGGCAGTACGGATGGTAGTGGTAGCGGTGATGGGGTAACAACCCCTGTAGAGAATACACCGACTCCGACACCGCAGCCGACAGATGGCGGGGCAGGAGGCGGTGGCCCAACAACCCATGTTGTGCAACCAGGTGAAACAGTCTATCGCTTGAGTGTACGCTATGGCGTTTCCGTTGATGCGATTGCTGCCGCTAATAATTTAGGACCGCATTACACCATTTATGTAGGGCAAACGTTAGTTATTCCTGGTGATGATGGCAGTGTGCCACCAACGGTTGAACCACCACCATCTGGAGGTTGTTCGGCGACACATATTGTGCAATCAGGAGAGAATTTGTTCCGCATTGGTTTACGTTATGGCTATACAGTGAATGAGTTGGCGGCTGCTAACCCAGAGATTGTGAATCCAAACAGTATCAAAGTGGGGCAAGTGATCTGTATCCCCTAATTTGTAAGTATGCCTCCCGCAGTCTGCTTACAGGAGGCATTTATAGAATGTCTGCGGGAGGATAATACTTTCTTTATCTGAAATTTTGAAAATGTGAATTTGTTGATTAGAAAAGCATCCTTTTGCGGGTGCTTTTTATTTTTATAGTTGAGGGTGTTGCGTGAAAAAGATTGATTCTAAACGTGTTTGGCAAGGAGACAGCTGGTATTTGCAGCTAGATTCGTTGTTGTTGGCCAATGGTCAGGTGGTGGAAAAAGGGGCCGTTATTCATCCGGGTTCGGTGGTGTTGGTGCCGATACGGCCGTTTTCCGAGAGCCGCTATGAAGTGTTGATGATCAAACAGTATCGTCATGTGCTTGATCAGATCATCCTTGAGTTGCCTGCAGGTACACGAGAATGGGAGGAACCATTTTTAGATTGTGCCCAACGTGAATTACAAGAAGAAGTTGGGTATCGTGCCGATCAATTTGATTTATTAGGAGAAGTGTGGCCAGCACCTGGATTTACCAATGAGCTCATGAAAATTTATTTGGCACAATCGTTACACCATGATCCCTTAGTGGGTGATATTGATGAAGAAATTGAAGTTGTGCCTATGCCCTTAGAAGAACTGATGATGATGATTGAAGACGGCCGTATTCAGGACGCCAAAACGATCATTAGTTTGCAAAAAACAGCCCGATTTTTGCAGATGAATCATTAAATCATCGCTAGGGTTATGTTAAGAAACCATGCAGTTTATGCAAAATTCAGTATAATGCCGCGTTTTTGAAAATGGGAATAGAAAGAGAGTTAATTCTGCGTGTCTTGTTTCTTGAAGAAAACAGGAGACAAGGAGCGTTGTAATTCTATGAAAATATCTGTCATTATCCCGGCTCATAATGGTGGGGAATCGATTGGCTGTTGTTTAGATGCGTTGCAAAAAACACATTACGACAATTGGGAATGTATTGTGGTTGACGATTGTTCTACAGACAATACCGTTGCCCTGACAAAGTCATTTGGCTTTCCTACCGTTGTCCGTTCAGTTTATCGCCTTGGGCCTGCTGAAGCGCGTAATTTAGGGGCACAAGTTGCCCGTGGGGATGTCCTTTTATTTTTGGACGCTGATGTTTTGGTTCAATCGGGCACCATTGGACATGTTGCTGCTATTTTCCAATCAGAGAGCGGTTTAGCAGCTTGTTTTGGTGCATATGATGATCAACCGACGGCAACAAACTTTTTGACACAGTTCCGCACATTACAACAAGTTTATGTTCATCAGCATTCCGCAATTGAAAGTTCAACGTTTCGCACAAAATGTGGCGCAATTCGGCGCAGTATTTTCCTATCGTTGGGCGGTTTTCATGCATCGAGTTCTATGCGTCCTGGCATTGAAGACATTGAGTTGGGGTATCGGCTTCATCGCCATGGATATGCTGTGCGTTCGGAGCGTTTGCTGCAAGTGAAACATATGAAACATTGGGAGTTGCGCTCTATGGTTACGAGCGACATTTGGGATCGTGCTATCCCTTGGACGCAGCTGATTGTACGCAACCGATTTGTGCCCAATGATTTGAATTTACAGACTTCCCAACGGTTGAGTACGGCCGTTTCCTTTGTGGCTTTAATCGCTTGCTTATTTACGGCCGTATCGCTTTGGTCCTGGTTGCTTGTGGGGCTTGCTATTTTTCAACTTCTATGGCTAAATCGATATTTTTACCAATTTTTAGGGCAAAAGCGGGGATTTTTGTTCTTAATTCGAGCAATCCCTATGCATTGGCTTTATTTTTTCTATACAGGTATCGCTTTTTTGATTGGGCTTTTCACTTTCAAGTCTGTTAAATTTGCTCAATTATTGCAATCTGTCCACAATAAACCCTTCTATTCATCCACGATTCACCCATTTGATACACGCTAATTGTCAGCTTCAGATACAATAGAGGCGCAAATTTGATGAGAGACTATATCCATGCTATTGTCGCCATCTAAAATTTGTTGTTGATCGTAAAAATAAATGAGATTGGAGAATGGAGATTTGAGTATAAATCCCTGACCTTGTATATGAAGGTTGCTAACTTTCAATCTCTAAACAAGCGGTATTACTGCATACGAATAGAGTAAAATCCTGCGCGGAGCGGAGAATGAATAAAAGTGAACAGCTAAAAGAACGCATTTTGGCGTTGGTTGCGGAATATTATGAAGCGGAATTTGGTGAACGGGAATTTGTGCCAGGGGAATCGGCCGTTCCTGTTTCTGGACGGACATTTGATGATCAAGAGTTAGTTAATTTGGTTGATTCCTCACTTGAATTTTGGCTAACGACAGGAAGGTATGCAGAACAGTTTGAGCGTGCCTTTGCCCAAAAAATTGGTGTGCGGCATGCACTTCTATGCAATTCTGGCTCATCTGCTAACTTGCTGGCTTTGTCAAGCCTCACTTCCCCTAAATTAGAGGATCGCCAAATTAAAGCTGGGGATGAAGTAATTACCGTTGCGGCTGGCTTCCCCACAACAGTTAACCCGATTGTGCAAAATCAATTGACGCCTGTTTTTCTGGATATTGAGTTAGGCACGTACAACATTGACGTGAATTACCTTGAAGAGGCGATTTCGCCACGAACAAAGGCGATTATGATCGCGCATACACTGGGCAACCCCTTTAATCTTGATGTGGTGATGGAGGTTGCCAATCGGCACAATTTGTGGCTGATTGAGGATAATTGTGATGCAGTCGGGTCGACGTATAACGGCCGTAATACAGGTACCTTTGGCCATTTGGCCACCACTAGCTTCTATCCCGCTCATCACATCACAATGGGCGAAGGAGGCTGTGTCCTGACGAAAAGCCCCATTCTCAAGAAAATCGTAGAATCTTTCCGCGATTGGGGACGTGATTGTTGGTGTCCGCCTGGGGAAACAAATACGTGCGGTAAACGGTTCGATTGGCAGTTGGGCGATCTTCCCTGTGGTTATGATCATAAATATATCTATTCGCATGTTGGTTATAACTTAAAGATGACGGATATGCAGGCGGCCGTTGGTGTTGCCCAATTACAGAAGCTGGATCAATTTACGGCCGTTCGTAAACAAAACTTTCAACACCTGTATGATGGCCTCAAGCCGTTTGAAGATGTACTTATTTTGCCTGAAGCTACGCCTAACAGCGATCCCAGCTGGTTTGGCTTTCTCGTAACGGTACGTCCCGATGCACCTTTTAGCCGCAATGAATTGGTGCGTTATCTTGAAGAGAACAATATTGCCACGCGCCAGCTTTTCGGCGGTAACTTAACGCGTCAACCCGCTTACCAAAATGTGGATTATCGTGTTGTGGGTGAACTGACCAACACTGATATGGTCATGAATCACACGTTTTGGATTGGTGTTTACCCCAGCCTTACCCCTCAAATGTTAGATTATGTTATTGAACGATTTGATACCTTTATAAAAAATCGTTGATAACGTAGAATGTACTAAATTTATTTATCATAAATTACCTATGTTCTAGTATGATGTTTCGTGTTATATAAATTCAGCCAAAATTCTGAATGAGGGGTAGTAATGAAAAAAAATATAGCCATATTTTTTATGCTAGTTTTGTCTAGTGCGTTGTTTGTTATTGCTTGTAGAAATAATGATGCAGCTAAGGGTAACCCCAAAAGTCCTATAACAAATGATGAAGTTCTTTTGCCTACATTAATCCCAACAGCCATGATTTTAGAAACTTCAACATCAGAAAATAGTATTGAAGAAATTTCAGACCATACACAAGAATCCTCACATCATGAAGAATCTATATATCATGTTGAGCAAGGAAATAAATTTGTGGAGCAAGGTAATTATGAATCAGCACTCTCCGAATATGATTTAGCTATAGATCTCGATCCGAATAATGCGACTGCCTATAGTCAGCGAGGTAGCTTATTCTTTCTAGGCCACTATTTTACTGATATAGGAAATGTGCTAGGTGATTTTAACAAAGCGATTGAACTTGATCCGAATGATGCAGCAGCTTATTTGGGGAGAGGGCATTCTTTGAGCTTTATCGGTAGGCATGATGATGCCATTGCGGCATTGACGATCGCGGCAGATTTAGAGCCAGAAAATAGTGAGATATATTTAGCAAGAGCAACAACTTATTTTGACTTAGATGATTTTGATCAAGCTAAAGCGGATTTGGATCGAGCACTTACAATTGATACTCATTTAGTGGATGCTTATTATTTACGTGCCAGAATTCACCTGATGCAAGAAGAGTTCGAGCAAGCTTTACAGGATTACACAGATTCACTTAAGGTAGAACCGAATTCTGTTGTTGCCTATTCAGGAAAAGGTACAGCCAACGCGGGTTTAGGTGATTTTGAAGAAGCAATACAAAATTATGATATGGCAATTGAAATTGACGCTCATTACAATATTGCATTTTTTGAACGTGGGCGTTTGCATTACTTGCTTGGGAATTATCAACAAGCTTTGAAAGATGTTGAATCGGTGCGTAGGATTGGCTATGATGGCAGTAGTAATGTTAGTTACAGTGTTGCCATTAACATTGAAATAGGATTCACCTATCTGGGATTAGAAGAATACGAACTTGCACTTGCTGAGCTTCAATATGCACTAGAAGCCGGAGAAATAAATAGTCGTGTTTATTACGGAATTGGAGATGCCTACGTGGGGTTGGGGGATACTGAGCAAGCTTTAGAAAATTATAGTAATGCTATACGATTTGATGGAAACAACGCTGCTGCTTATTTAAAACGTGGCTTCATATATGAGTATATTGGTGAGATAGAAAATGCAATCGCAGATTATGAGCAATTTTTGTTAATTGCAGAAGAGACCCCAATATTACGTAGTGAAGTAGAAGAGCGTTTACAAGTACTCCGGAAATAAAATTATTTTTAAGGTATTTGGCTTTTCAACAGGAACCTGTATGAACTTTGATGTTTCTAATACCAAGTGGGTAAATCAACCCAAATCATTTGAAATTAAAGATCAGCATGTGTGTATACAAACAGATCCGTATACAGATTTTTGGCAGCGGAGCTATTATGGCTTCCGCAACGACAATGCACCCGCATTGTTATTGGAGAGCGATAGTAATTTTACGTTTACAGTGAAAACGTCATTTGTTTACCAAGCGCAATTTGACCAATGTGGGGTGATTATTTACCTTGACAGCAAGAATTGGTTTAAGGCGTCGATTGAGTATGAGAATGATGAGATGTCACGGTTGGGAAGTGTGGTCACGAATCATGGTTACTCTGATTGGGCAACAACAGATATTAAGACATCAACCGAGATGTGGTACCGACTTAGCCGTCGTGGACCTGATTTTTTGATTGAATCTGCGGTGGATGGGCGATATTTTAGGCAGATGCGTATTTTCCATTTACATTTGTTAGGGGAAACAACAGCTGAAATGGGAAAGTCAGATCCACCAGCACCAGCAACAAAGGCTGTTCAGTTTGGTTTGTATGCGTGTAGTCCCCTTGAATCCTCTTTTGAAGCAACTTTTTCTCAGTTTGAATTGAGTGATTCTATCTGGTTAGCATATAGCGCTTGAGTTTGGTATATGATCGTTTCTAGCCAATAATTGATGCCTTAGTGTCCCTTTGTTCAACCTTTTCTATCCTTTTTTACGGCCGTATACCTGATCATACTCTACCTGCCAGGGGATGGTCTGCACCTCGTGCGCACCTAGTTTGGTAAGCATCTCTTCAAATTGTTCAACCGTTTTGTAGCGACCCGGAAACATTTTGCCGTCTCGTCCGCGACGGCGCGTCACAAGGAGTACACCATCTGGTTTGAGGACACGCAGCATCTCGACAATGGCGTCTTTGTCTGATGGGAAGAATTCAAGCGCTTCGAGGCAGGTAACGGCATCGAAAGTGTTGTTGGCAAAAGGGAGAGGAACGGCCGTTTGTTGCACCAGCGCGGCACGAAAGGGGTAAGGAGTTAACTTCTCTACCGCAAAGTCAAGCATTTTGCCCGCGGGATCTAAACCGATGATACGGCCGTTAAAAAGTGGGTCTTCTAGCAGACGATGAGGGAGCCGTCCGGTGCCTGTGGCGACATCTAAGACAAGCGGATTAGGGACACCTTTGAGACGATGGCGTAACGGCCGTATCAGGAAAAAGGATTCTGCGTCAGGATCAAACTCCTTAATGTCATCATAGTTGTTGGCGGTGATGTCATAAAGCCAAACCACCACACGCCGTCCCAAATAAGCTCCTTCTGTTAGAACAAGCAGCCAGTAAAAAAACAACCCAATGAAGGCGAAACAAAGAAGGAGTAACACGAGTTGGATAATCATGAGCGGCTAGTAGTGCCCAAGGGGCACTCAATTTAAATATCCTTCTTCTTGTAGCCATTTTTCAGACAGTGCCATCCCCGCATCAATTTCAACACGAGGCGCGAACCCCAGCAGTTTTTCCGCTTTGGTGGTGGGATAAATTGCTTTTTGCGTCAGAAAACTTAAGCGTGCCTTGTTGAGGGGCAAGCCGAGTTTGAAAATCCGATTGGCGAGAGCTAAGGCTTGGGCGGCAAATATAGGCATCTGGCGTGGTTTTTTGCCGCACATTTTGCCATAGTAGTCAAAGAACTGCTGCCAATGAATAGGCGGATCACAAAAGTTGAAGGCTTCGCCAACTGCGTTAGGAGATACGGCCGTTAAAAGCATGCCATCAATCAAATTATCGATGAATACAGGCATGGCCAGCCCTTTGCCATCACCAAAAATGACGGGCGTACCTTTTTGTACCAGCTGCAACATATTCACCGTCCAACTTTTGGAACGCGGCCCATAAACGAGTGCGGGGCGCACAATGGCTAACTCAATGTCTAAATCCTGAGCGAGTTCAAGTGCTTTTAACTCACCAATGGCTTTGGTACGGCCGTATGTGTCTGTTTGTTCAATGTCTAATGGGGTGTCTTCTGTAACTTGCGTTGCTGTTGGAATGCCATAGGCACCAATGGTGCTAACCAAGATGACCCTTTGTACGCTAGCTTCTTTTGCCCAGCGCAGTATATTTTCTGTTGCCGTTACATTGAGGGTATATGCTTCTTGTTGTGCGTCGGCGACGCGTCCACCTCCTAGCCACGCGGCCACATGAAAAATATATTCTTGCTCAGCGATGACATCGTGCATAGCGGCTTCATCTTGCAAATTGACCTGCTTTAAGGTAACACCGGCTTCTTTTAGGAAGGGTACTTTATCCAAACTGCGGCCAAGACCGGTTACAACGGCACCCTCTTCGACCGCAAGCCGCTGCGCCAAGCGCCCCCCAATAAACCCTGTTGCCCCTGTAACGAGGACTTTTTTCCCTTTTAATTGTTCGGAAATATATGACATACTGTGATTGTAATGAGGTTATGGTAGTGTGCAAATATCTAAATTATAAATGTTTTGATCAGAAACGGCCGTTTTCGACAGAAAAGTACCTAAAAATTGACAAAATGAGTAGAATCTGCGTGAAAATTCCTTGCATTATTCCCTGCATCCCTCCATACTGTGGAAATAGTTCTACACGAATAGGCGCAATGATCATTGAATCAATGAAACAGCAAAACCAACAACTTCAAAAATTTCACCCAATATACCGTAATCGTATTAGCTTCTTAAAGCATTACAAGGATTATGTAATTCACAAAAACTATTTTGAAATGAATCTAGCCAAAATCGTGAATTACTTAAGTGAAAGCATAGAAACGATGTTTCGTGAATCCAAAAACTTTTTCGCTTTCACATAAATAGGAGGCTTTAATGACATCTGCACAAAAAGATCAGAGTACTCATGAACCCCCATTTACTATCAAACTAACATTACCTGCAAAAAACTTGTTAAGGGATTGGAAACAATGCAGTATGTTGGCGAATTACATCGCTGAATATGTTGGTTATCAGTTTCCACAACAGGAACGTGCCGAAAATCTTATTTCCACAATTACAAATGAACTGCTGGAATCTATTGTGGCTCTAATGCCAGAGCAATCTGATCTGATTATTAGCTTACAGCAGTTCGATGATGGCCTTCAATTTAATACAGATCATGGTATCCATGCGAAAGCCGAATCTCCTTATGTAAACTTTTTAAACTCTTTAAATCAATCTGGCAGTGAGCGCCGTTATTTTGAGATGCTTACTACAGAAGAAACACCAGATTTTTACTTTAACCAATTGGGACTGTTGATGTTGACCCATGATTTTGGTGCCAGCTTTTCCAACTGCCCGCAAAAAGAAACGAACCGTATCTGTACCCGATTATTTGTAGCCAATAAGGAATTTGAAGCATGAATTACGCCCAAGCCACCTACGCACTCAAATATGATCCCCTCGATCAGCAAATAGATTTTGAAGGGATTTTACGTCCTGCCAACTTTGAAGAAATTACCAACTTGGTTGAGTATCTTAAAGGTATTCACGATCAAGTTAATGGAAAATTGAATCTAAATTTCCAAAGATTGCGCTATGTTAGTGCTTCTGGTATTAAGGCCCTCTCACTTTTTATTGATTATGCCCGCACACAAAACAGCCTAGATATTACGGTTGTGGCTTCGAGTGTGTTGGCATGGAGCGAACGTGTATTGCCTAATCTGCAATCTATTTGGGATAAGGTTGAGTTTTCGGTATACGACAAAAACTTCTATAAAAGTCAAGAGATTATTGAAGAGGAAGATTTCATTCCGCTGCTGCGCAATCAAACCCGAATCATTTGGCCTATTGAAAGGGGAATTCTTAAAGATCATGGATTACGCGCAGGTATGCGCGTTGCCGATATTTGTTGTGGTTGTGGCGATGTTCCACTCTTGATTTCCCGTGATTTTAAGCCCAGCTACATCTTAGGTGTTGACCATTCTGAAGCAGCGATTGCGCACGCACGTCACTTACAAAGCGGGTTTAGTATTCATAACGCAGAATTTCAACGAGGCGATGCCACGACGTTGATGATTAATGACAACGTTTTTGACTTTGTGATCTGTCGGTTAAGTCTACAAATATTTTCACAACCTGATTTGATTTTGAAAGAGTTGATTCGCATAGCAAAGCCTGGGGGACGGGTGTATGTAATTTGTGAAGATTATGACTTTATCATTGGTCATCCTGAAGGGGAGTTGATTCATAATACTTATGAACGTGCTGCTGAATATGGTGACCAAATGGGGATGGATTTACGTAGTGGCAAAAAATTATTTAGCATGTTGAATCAAGCCCATTTAGAAGAGATTCGTACTGACCACATGATTATTGATACGAGTAATGCTAACCGTGATGCCTTTGCTCAAGTGATTGAAAGCTGGAAGAAGTTTTCTGTTTATACCATAGGCAATGATCTCAATTTGAGTGAATCAGACCAAGCTTCATTGTTAGCCGGGTATGAAGCGCAACTACGGACGATTCGGAGCACAAACGGATTTACAACATGGGGTATCGTGGCTTGTTCTGGAAAAAAACCGTTGAATTAGCATTCAAAAAATATCGGCTATAGGCATACTTTGCGATGAGAGCTGATAATTGATTAGGAAAAGTGTATGTTTAAGCGTATTGTTCAATTTTTTACCAAGACTTTTCAACGTAAGTTGGTGCTCTTTAACATTTTGATGGTTAGTTTAACAACAGCTTTTTTGTTTTTCTTTCTAGTGTCAAATATGCGCGGCATTACAGCTTTTTCGTTGGATCAAAACAAACGTAGTATACGTCAAACCGTTGAAGAGTATTTAAGTATTTATACGGCCGAAAAAGCAACGACGACCTGGTTACAGATTCAAACCGCTCAAGATAATTTGGCGATATTGGGTAAAACGGCGCAAAAGACGCTTGATAATTATAATGAGATCAATGAAAATACGGCCGTTTATGAAATACCTATCTTTCAAACAGAGTTGGAAGAAGAACGAGGTGCATTAACGACTGACCCAGATGCGCCATTTGACGCTTTTATTCCGCCTCCTTTTGTTGAAGACCCAGCGTCAGAAGAGTTATTAGATGTTTCATCATTGCTTAATTTGAACATGGATGCGGTTTATGGGGCGAATGAAAATAATGCGTTAATCTACTTCGTGGGGAATGAAGATACACCTGTTACCCGTGCTTTCCCTAACATTCATCTTGTTGAAGTTCTCGGCGAAGCGGTGAGCTTACACTTTTGGAATGATTTTTTCCCCGGAAATACAGATGCCTGGCGGGAGTGGTATACCAATCCTGAATTAAAGGATTCATTACCGAATCCAATTACTGTTGAGGCTCCTTATGGTGATGCGGCAGGGCAAGGCATTGTCATGACAATGTTTTACCCTCTGTGGGATTATGAAAAGGATGATTTTGCAGGGGCAATCGGATTAGATTTGTCACTCGACAAAATTATTGAGGATGTATTGGCCATTCGTGTTGCAGAAACAGGCTTTGCCTTTTTGGTTAACAGCAGCGGGGAAGTAATTGCCATGCCCGAAGAAGGGTATACACTTCTGGGTATTGAACAAGAAGAAATTCCCCATGGGAGCTTAACCTTCCAATCTGGTTTGATAGAAGGGTCAAGCGAAACGGCCGTACAAGAGTTTTCCCAAATTCTTCTAAATGAAAGTGAAGGCATCTACGAATTACACTTAGATGATAATACCCAAGGTCCTGGTAATGCTCATCTCATCTCCTTTGCCAGTTTACCACCGCTCTCCGATAAACAATATGAAGAAGATATTTGGAAATTAGGGGTCGTTGTCCCCGAAGCTGAAATTTTGCAAATTGTAAGATCGACTGAAACAGCAATTGTCAACAGCAGCAATCAAGCTGTTTTTGTGTCGCTGCTTATCGTGATTGTGTTTTTGCTGATTGCTGCCGCCATCTCGATCAAATTCTCGACGAGTGTGACCGGCGATTTAAGGGCATTAGCGGTTGCTGCCGATCAAGTTTCTGCCAAAAATTATGATGTTGAACTAAACATCAAGAGCGAAGACGAAATTGGGCAGCTCGGAAATACCTTTATGCATATGACCGAGGAGATTCGTGAATATACAACCAATCTCGAAGCAATGGTTGATGAACGAACGGCCGAATTACAAGATGCCAACAATGTCATCACCCAACTGAATGAAAAATTAACGGATGAAAACTTACGTTTAAGCGCAGAAATTGATGTCGCCAAACGTTTACAAATGATGGTGCTCCCACCCAAAACAGAACTCGAAGCTGTTGCTGATCTCGATATTGCTGGCTATATGGAACCAGCCGATGAAGTTGGCGGCGATTATTACGATGTTTTGCAAGTCGGTGATTCTGTTTATTTAAGTATCGGTGATGTGACTGGACACGGACTTTCGTCAGGTGTTGTCATGTTGATGGCACAAACTGCATTTTTGACACTTTCTCAAAATGGAGAAACAGACATCGATCGCATTTTGTCGGTACTGAACCAAGTATTGTATCGTAATATTTTGCGTATTCGTGAAAACAAAAATATGACCCTAGCTGCGATTCAATACAAAGATAAACATTACAATCTTGTTGGACAGCATGAATCCGTTATTATTTGTCGTGCCAATGGAGATATTGAGGAAATTGATACGATTGATCTTGGGTTTCCCATTGGCCTTGAAGATGATATTGATGATTTTATCTCGTCTAAGCAGTTTGAGTTGGCTCCTGATGATGTGATACTATTGTACACCGATGGTGTAACCGAAGCGGAGAATCATCAGCAAGAACAATTTGGCGTTGAAGCTTTAGTTGAAACACTTGTAAAGTATCATCAATTAGATGCACAAGCGATTGTCGATCATATTATGGAAGATGTGTATCGTTTTATTGATGGGTCGCAAATTCATGATGATATTTCGATGATGGTGATTAAACAACAATAAAGGAATTGGCTTGATATGAATGTAAAATTGCCGCCTCCACAAATTTTTGGGACATGGCTCGATAACACGGCCGTTTCTGGTGAATATACCCGAATGGATTTGAATGCCACTCATTTGTCTTCACACTGGCGACGCAATAGTTTAAGCTCCGATTATTGGGCTTACTACACGGCTCAATCCATTCCCACAACTGTTCCCGATGGTATGTTGCCGCGGCAGGCAGTTGAAGACCTTCTGTCTTATCTACTGAACGAACTATTCGAGAATTGTGCTAAATTTAGTCAAGGTTCTATTCTTGATGTTTGTTATCAAGCGTGGATGCAAGAAGACTCAATGGTTTTTCAATTAACCAATCACATTCAGCCAGAAAGCCAACCCGCCTTTGTTGCAGTCATCAAAGAGTTACTCTTTGGTGATCCGGATGAGCTTTATTTTCAAAAGCTAGAAGAAAATGCGGAATTTGATCTTGATGGATCTGGCTTAGGGTATTTAACGCTAATTAAAGATTATGGTATCCAATTTGGCTTCCGCTTTCGGCCACAAAATTCAAACAGCATCGCCGTAGATGTGCAAGCGCACGTCAGTAAGAAGGAGATTTAAGTTAAATGAGCGTAGAAACAATTACTGGTGAAGAGTATTCAGTTGAATATAACAACAATACGCAAGCCGTGATCTTTATTGGATCAATGCGGTTACGTACTACGGATGAATATGAGCCTATTAACCAATTGCTGCATCAAGCGCATGATGCGACCGCCGATGGGGACACGTTAACCCTTAATTTTGGCGAACTGAAATTTCTCAACAGTTCAGGCATTAATATGGTTAGTCGCTTTGTCATTCATGGCCGTAAGCAAGCACGAATCAATCTTAACGTTATTGGTAGTCAAGAAATTTATTGGCAAAAGAAATCGTTAACTAACCTTCAGCGCCTCTGGCCAAAAGTAAAAATAGATATTCAGTAAAGCAGTTTAATTATGGCCTCAACCAAAACCAACACAACGAAAGAATTACAGAAACTGCAGGCAAAAGTTACCGAACTGGAAAGCGAAATTGCGGATCTCCAGGTTTTGTATGAAACAACAATGGAGCATGGTACATCGTTGGAAAATGAGTTGGTTGACCAAAACGGCCGTATGGAAGAATTGCAAAGTAAAATGCGCAAATTCCTCTCCCCACAGCTATTTCAGGCACTTGTGGGGGGCACTGCTGATGCAAGCACAAAAGCGCATAATCGTGTGAAATTG
>JBNKHS010000050.1:0-15472 GCA_050290485.1 Promineifilaceae bacterium (SeqCode)
CTCCATACCATGCCAACGGACAGAAATAACCTCGGACGAAAACGGCCGTTTCCCCCACACTCAAAATGGATAGGGAAGAACTCAGATGCAAATACGGCCGTTTCTTTCACAATTCACAATCCACAATTCACAATTAAAAAATCCCAACTTACGCTTAGCGGCATTATTTGTGGATGGATTGGCACAAGCAGGACTAACGGCCGTAATCATTTCCCCAGCCTGCACGTAAGCACTCTCATTATCTAAGGCAACTTCTACGACACCTTCAGTTACTGCGACTTCCGTCGACTTATCATCTAATACCGTAACAGAGAAGACAGTTCCCCGTACAGATGCGGTTGAAGAAGGGGTACGCACTTCGTAAGCATCATCAGTTCCAAGTAACTTGGTGACACGATTGATAATACGGCCGTTAAACAGCGTCATATATATTTGATGATCTACTTCATTGTTTGCCAGCTCGGTTAGCTCAAGTCGTGTGTTCGCTGCAAGGTCAACTTGGCTACCTTCAAACAAGAATAGCTCTGCTGTTGAATTGTCTGCCATTTCAATCATGTCGGCAGTTGATAAGATGATTGAGGTACCAGCTATTACAGTTGTGGTTGATGAACCCAAAATTCCTGCTTGGGTGACAATTGCTTCCCCTGAAGAAACGTGTAATGTCGCTGTGTCTTTCGCTGTTGTAAATTGATTCAGCAAAAAGGTGCTTACCAGTAAAATTGTGAATAACGTGATCGCAAATGAAAGGGCTCGCTTTTTGCCCAAAGATGATCGCCAAAAGGTTTGTAATGAGGGGAAACTCCTTTTAAACGATAAATGCTTGATGGCATTGGATGATTTGTTAGGGTGCATAAATGTTGTTAGCAAATCAACATTTAGGTTTGTGTAATGGGAGATTTGGACAAGGTCTTGTGTAAAGGTTTGTGTTTTGGGGCGACGGCAAAGGGCTAGCTTAGCCAACTGCTCTTCAGTGCTGTTGAGTTGCTTGGCAACGTCAGCCCAAGTCGTATTGTTTTTGTGACAATACGCGTGAATGAAGCTGGCGATGAGTGTGTCATTGTTTGCGGCTTCTTTGGCCATTTTGACAAGTAACTCTTGCATTTTTTCGGATACTCCCATCACCGCTTTCAATTTGGTGATGAATTTTGTTGCAATGGCATTTCTACTACTCTATAAATATTTATTGTACCTTACAACGACAACTTAAATCTACACTGCTGAACTAAAATTAAAAGTTTGACAAATTTGTTCCCAATCTTTGCAATCGTTTGGTAATACGATCTTTCATCTTTTTTACTTCGCACCGCTGAACGGCCGTATCTAAATCTGCAATATCCATTATATCTGCAAAGACAGCTGTGCTGCGTTCGCCTTCTAACATTAAAAGTAAAATATCCATTTCTTGTTGTGAGAAAGTTTTGTCTAATTCCGTCAAAATTTCTTCATGAGACAAATTTGTGTGTTGTTTCAGCCACTCTTCCAATATTGTTTCATCAGACAATAAAGATGATTCACTGTGCAAAGTGACATCTTCTAAACGGGTTAACCGATTGGCGACGCGTTGCTCTTTATCCAATACATTGAGCATATCGCGGCGTGTCGCCATTCTAAAAAAAGCAAAAAGTGATAATTTTTCTGGATTGTATTGCTTTGGTTTCCGCTGATAGTTGAGCAAACAATCGATGGCGACAGTTTCACATTGATGAGGATGGCTATTCGGGAACAACTTTTGCAAAAAGGAAACAAAATAGGGCAGAGCTACTTCACTTAGCTCTGCAAATGCAGTTATATCTTCTTGCAAGATTCGTTGATGCTTCTGATCTTGCCAAGCTCTTGCTGGCTCGGTAGGGAGCATATAGTGCCTCTTAACTGTCAGAAATCTGTAGGGAGTATAACAAAAGGTACCTCACGAAGATAATTAAGGTAAGTTTTTGATTAGGAATTAGGTCCTCATGTATTGCAATTTTTTGATAGAATCAATCGATACGGTCGGCAAGAGTACATTAAACACACTGATAAAAATTTGTGAAGTAACCAATACAAACACTATTTTATGACTGAATTTATCTTATGCAACAAGTAGCTGTAGTGCAAATTTTAGAGAAAACAATTGATCATGTATTAGGTCATTTAATCTATGTGGTGCGTGATGGCGAACTGATTTTTTATGTGGGGCAATCAAAGCGCGATGTGGTTACCCGTTTTTGGGAACATATGAATAAACCTAGCCGTTTAGGGCAGTTGATTGTTTTGAACAAACCGGCCAGTATGGCCTGGCAGGTTGAATTTTATACTTTGGCGGATTGCCAGCCATTTGTACAGCAACAATCTTTGTTTGCCATGCAGGAGTGGCAGCATTTTGATATGGACATGGCAGAGCAGGGGATGATTGCGCAGATGCGGCCTGTCTTGAATAAAGATTTTAACCCCCAGCCAACACCACTGCCTGCCCGGTATGAAGGAGGCGATTTGTTTGCCAAAGAGGTGGTATGGTCGGCGGCAGATCGCCCATGGCTCAATCGGATGAGTTTGGCGGGGTGGGTGTATGTACAAGATGAGGGAAACGACCGTGTTTTGTGGCAGCATCAAAATGGAACCATTTTAACGGATGAAGTGGTAGCGCCTTATCGCCAGCAAGGGCAGCTACCGCCAAACCATGATCGCTAACTTCATATCCAGTCGCGGAATCCATTGAAATAAGCGAAACATGCGGGCAACCCGTTTGAAATAAAGGGGCATCTCGCTCAAATCTGTAATTTCTCTGAAGCCAAATGGCTCATAAAAAGAGGTAAGTTGATGCTGGCATGTTAACCACAATGGGGGTGTTGCTTCTGCCAAGAGATGGTTGATGATGGTTTTGGCAATCCCTTGATTGCGCCAGCCATGACGTACCGCAATGGAAGCTAACTCAAAAGAGCCATCTTTATGCGGTTTGATTTGTCCGCAACCTACCAATTGATCATGATCATCAACAGCAACTAAAAAGCGCTGCCATTTAATTCCCAACGGGTTAATCCCCACTTCTTTGATCAATGTTTTGATTGCTTCTTGATCTGCTGCGGTTGCTTTGCGCAAAATGAGCCTATTCTGTTCCAATTCGATCCATTTTCCTCTTGAGTCTATGGGGTGATCATAGCATAATATGGGCTGTCCTATTGGTAGTCAATAATTAAATCTTTGGGAGGACGTATGTTCCGGTTTGGTGGCTTGGCGCTGTGTGTTGCTGTTTTGTTGTGTGTGGTTCCCTTGAGTTTGGCTCAAGATGAAGATGTATTGATTTTGATTACCGAGGTGTATCCCAATCCGCTTGGCGAGGAGACGGAGCGAGAATGGATTGAGTTGATGAATGCGGGAACGGCCGTAATTGATCTTTCAGACATAAAAGTAGGCGATGAAGAAAGTATTGGTGAAAAAGAAGGGATGCTGCGCTTTCCTGAAGGGGCTTCTTTAGAGCCAGCGCAGGTTATTGTTATTGCGCAAACGGCCGTTGGCTTTCGTGCCTTGTTCGGCAGCAATCCAGATTATGAAATACAAGATTCTGATCCTGCTGTCCCCAATATGCGCCGTTTTGCGCTTTGGGCATTAGGGGATTTTGCTTTAGCGAATGATGGAGATGAAGTATTGGTTGTGAATGGAGATAATCGGATTATCGAGAGCCTTAATTATGGCGACCGATCCACGTTTTTTGCCCCCGCCATTCAACGGCCGTTTGAAGGACAAAGTATCGAACGTGTTCCTGCCAACTGCGACACGGACACGGCTGCCGATTGGCAAACGGTAGATGTACCCACCCCAAGACAAGTTAATTTAGAAGGGGCGTGTGAATTATCTGTACAACTTGACGAAACATTCATACCCATTGGCACAGTACAGGGCAACACGCTTACTTCGCCTTTTGAGAATGAAATTGTGACGGTGCGCGGCGTAGTGACAGGGGTTTATGAAGATCGCAATGCCAATGGCATTACCTTTTACACTGCGTTTATTCAAGATGAAGTTGGCAAGGAAGATGGCGATCCCCAGACATCTGATGGGTTGGCATTGTTTTTAGGGCGGAAACGGCCGTCTTTCCATCGCGGTGATTTGCTGCATGTCACGGGACAAGTGACGGAGTTCTTCGGTTTTACTGAGCTTGACGAGGATGATTTACAAATCGAGGTTGTTGTTGAGGAGATGTCATTACCAGATCCTGTTCAGCTTGACATTCCAGAAGATGCGGCCGCAAGGCAGGTTTATTTTGAAGCGTTAGAAGGAATGCGGGTGGCGATGGCGGAAACGGCCGTTGTTGTTGGCCCCACATTTTCTGGGTGTGGCTTTACAGTTGTGGCTGAGGATGTAGGTTATGATCGCGTTTTGCGTCAGCAGTATGAAGACGACATCAGAGCCATCTTGCCTATCTTGCATGAAAGTGATGTGGATTGTGGCGATTTCCCCAATGTGAAGCAGGGAGATTTTGTGGAAGGTGTGGTTGGTCCGCTGATCTATCATTTTGATCAATTCAAGGTTGTGCAGCAAGCAGATGATGTATTGCAAATTACGGCCGTTTCCATGCCTGCATCGCCTGATTTTCCTCCCCTCGAAGCGTATCAATTTTCTGTTGTGACCTTTAACATGGAAAACTATTTTGATACGGTGGATGATACAGGTAACAGTGCAGAACCTAAACCGTCAGATGAAGAGTTAGCCCTTAAACAACGTAAATTAGCTTATACCATTCGTCATACCTTAGGTTGCCCTACGATTATTGCCGTACAAGAGGTAGAGAAGGCTGAACTTTTGCATAGTTTAGCGGATCTCGTTGTGGATGATTGTGATTTTTTGTACGAAGTAACCCATGCAGAAAGTGCAGACAGTCGTGGTATAGATGTTGCTTTTATGACCAACCCCAAGCATATTTCTATTGAAACGTTTGGGTTACAACAAACTTGTTCTGCTGTGGAAACGCCAGTGGAAGATCCGTCGATTAAATGCCCAGACGGGCAATCCCCACTTTTTTCCCGCCCACCGTTGCAGATCGTATTGTGGGTAAATGGACAAGAAATGACAATATTCAACAATCATTTTAAGTCGAAACGGGGAGGTGAGTTGGAAACGGCCCTATGGCGTGAGGCACAAGCGATGTATCTGGCTGGATTGGTTGATGTATTGATAACTCAAGATGAAGCTGCGTATGTTGTTGTTTTGGGAGATTTTAATGATTATGAATTGTCTCCCACTTTGCATAAGTTAACGGAAAACGGCCGTTTAACCAATGTACTTTCTCAAATTCCCCAAGCGGAACGGTATAGCTTTAATTTTGGCGGTGTGTCGCAGCTGATAGATGGCATTTTGGTGTCACCTGCTGTCTATGATGTAGTAGACGATGTGCAAATATTGCATACAAATGCAGACTTCCCCGATAGTTTGGCCTTGGATGATTCCACGGCAAGTATTACTTTCCGGGCTACAGATCATGATTTACCGATTATGGTGTTTTCAATTTTGCCAGAAGCACCACCGGTTGTACCTACAGAAACGGCCGTTCCTTTCCCGACACCTACACCTACACCTATACCACGACCGAACATGCCTGCTCCTGAAACTGATTTATCTTTTGTACCAATAGGTATCGCAGCATTGTTTGCAGGGCTCATAAGTTTAGGGTTCATTTGGCGAAAGTATCGGAAACGGCCGTAAGTATCATGTAAGCTATCTTGTAAGAAAATGTTGATAACATCCGCGCATAGGAAAAAAGTACTGTTTTGGTATAAATTTACAGCAAGAAGTGAAAGAGAAGTTAAAAATTATCATTTGATAAAACAATTACCAAAAGTATTGCCAGCACATTTCTTACTTAACCCATAAAGTTAGATGCTTCTTGGGTCATTCTACTGAATTGACAAAATAAACACAGGCTAGAGAGAAATTGTCTAAGAAGCAACTAGATAATTTTCTTTTGGCTTGCCACACAAAATTCAATTCTTGCTATGGAATAATAATTAGAAGTTGGACTAGATATGGAACAATGGTATGCCCTTTATACAAAGGCAAATGCGGAAGAACAAGTATCTTTAATTCTTCAGGAACAATCAATTGAAACTTATTTGCCTATCCTGAAAACAAAAAAGAATCAACAAGAGCCCTTCTTTCCTTGTTACTTATTTATGAAGGCTGATTTGGGGGAATTATCTAGTACAACATGGCAATGGACCCCTGGTCTGCGTCGAATGGTGTGCCAAGATGAGCAACCATTGCCAATCTCTCCGAAAATTATTACCACAATAAAAGATTCAGTTACACAATTGAACAAAGAAGTTAATGCAAAAGCTAACCATCAGTTCCAACCTGGTGAAAAGGTTAGAATTGTTGGTGGACCCTTTAAGGATAAACTGGCTACCTTTTCCAGCACAATGACCTCAACTGAGCGTGTTCGTATTTTGCTTAATGTACTTGGACAGCCAAAGCGTGTACAAATAGATGTTAAGAACGTAGAGCTGGCGTCATATTGTTCGGATTTACAAGAACAACAACCTAAAAGACGTCGTCGAACTAGAGGCAAAGGGCGTCATATTAAATATAAATTGTAATTTGTTTCCAAGAGAAACATTTTTGTGAATGAATGCTAAGTGAACAAACTGAGTTTACCTGGCACTTTGTATCGTCAAATCTCTTTGTCGTAGCCATTGCTCCAAAGAGATGAAATAGTAATTCAATTACCAAAAAGCAATGGCAACCAAGGTGTTGCCTTTTTCTATGGTTAAATTGACTGAATTGAAATTTAGATCATTTATCTAAAATGGCGGAGCTTGCCATTTTAAAAATGGAGGCAAAAAAATGACCCAGCAGAAAAAAGCAGTCGTAACCGGAGCTGGAGGATTTATCGGTCATCATCTCGTAACTTATCTGAAAGAGCAAGGATATTGGGTCCGTGGAGTTGATATTAAAGAACCTGAATATGCGCCTACAAATGCTGATGAGTTTAAGTTGTTGGATTTACGTCGTTGGGGAAATTGTCTGGAAGCTACAGAAGGTATGGATCATGTTTATGCATTGGCTGCTGATATGGGAGGCATGGGTTTTATTTCTTCTCATCATGCGCAAATTTTGCACAACAATATTCTGATTAATGTGCATACGCTAGATGCTGCTCGTGAGAACGGTGTTTCGCGCTATCTATATACCTCATCAGCTTGTGTTTATCCAGAATACAAACAGTTAGATGCGAATGTGACCCCATTGAAAGAATCTGATGCGTATCCAGCAGAACCACAAGATGCGTATGGTTGGGAAAAATTGATTACAGAACGTCTCTGTGAACATTACCATGAAGATTATGGTATGGAAACACGGACCGTTCGTTTCCATAATATTTTTGGACCACTTGGAACTTGGGATGGTGGCCGTGAAAAAGCACCTGCTGCGATGTGCCGTAAGGTAGCTGTCGCCAAGTTAACGAATAACCCAGAAGTTGAAATTTGGGGCGATGGTGAACAAACACGTTCCTTCTGCTACATTGATGATTGTGTTGAAGGTATTTATAAGTTGATGATGTCTGATTTTCGTGAACCATTAAATTTAGGACAAGATCGTATGGTGACCATTAATGAATTGCTCGATATTGTTGCTGAAGCTGCTGGAACAGAAGTAACGAAGAAGCATATTGATGGTCCACAAGGTGTTCGTGGTCGTAATTCGGATAACACTTTGTTGCGCAAAGTGCTAAACTGGGAACCTCAAATTTCTTTGGAAGATGGATTAGCCCGTACTTATGCTTGGATTGAAGCGCAAGTTCAAGAAACTTATAATTTTGAGGAAATATTAGCCACCGCTGATTAAGGTTGTGTGTAATATGTGAGATAAATTTACTTGAAATGAATTTATCTCACATATTGAATTTATTTTACGGCCGTATTCATTATTAAAAGGCCAAACCGAATTATTGGAGAGAATATGACAATACATGAACAAACTGTATTGCCAGAACAAGAGACGATACCGAGTGTTGATAATAATGATGTCCCAGAAATTGTTATTAAACCAACCAAAGGCTGGGTTTCATTAGATTTAAGAGAGGTATGGGTTTATCGCGAACTTCTATACTTCTTTGTCTGGCGTGACATTAAAGTTCGTTATAAACAAACAATTTTGGGCGCAGCTTGGGCAATTATTGTGCCGTTCATGGACATGATTGTGTTTAGTTTGTTCTTTGGTTATCTAGCTGGGATGCCATCAGATGGGATTCCCTATCCAATATGGAACTTTACAGCACAAGTGCCTTGGCGCTTTTTTGCCAATGGTGTTACTCAAGGTGCAAATAGCTTGATAAGTGGGGCAAATATGATTAAGAAAATATATTTCCCCCGCATAGTCATGCCAACAGCTTCTGTTTTTGCTGGTATTGTCGATTTCACTCTTGCATTTGCTGTGCTGCTGCTTATGATGTTGTTCTTTGGGTATTGGCCGACACTAAAAATCCTGTGGATACCCATTTACTTATTTATTGCATTTATGACTGCTTTAGGTGTAGGGTTGTGGCTATCTGCAATGAATGTTCAGTTTCGAGATATCCGTTACACGGTGCCATTTCTGGAAAGAATGTGGTATTTTATTACGCCAATTGTGTACCCTAGTGCTTTGATTACTGAAAAATTACCGGAAAACTTGCAAGGATTCATTTTTGTTTACTATATGAATCCAATGGTGAGCGTAGTTGATGGTTTTCGTTGGGCATTGCTGGGCACAGATACAAATCCAGGTGCAATGGTGTTGATTTCTATTTTGTCTGCCTTTTTGTTACTTACATCAGGCTCATTCTATTTCCGACGTATGGAAAGAACTTTTGCGGACGTGGCATAACATTATGAGTGATTTTGCAATACGACTAGAAAATATTGGCAAAGAGTATTATATCGGTGGGCCTCAAGCAAATTATGACACCTTGCGCGAGACGCTAGTTAATACAGCAAAAGCCCCATTTAGAAGAACGCAGCATCTATTACGTGGGCATGCAACGGGAGCGGCCGAATTAAATAAATCGTTTTGGGCTTTGCGTGATGTCTCCTTCGATATAGGTCATGGGGAGGTTGTTGGCTTGATTGGCCAGAATGGTGCAGGTAAAAGTACGCTGCTTAAGATTTTGTCTCGAATTACGTTCCCAACAGAAGGACAGGCAACATTGAGAGGCCGTGTGGGTTCTTTACTGGAAGTGGGCACAGGTTTTCATCCAGAATTGACAGGTAGAGAAAATGTTTTCTTGAATGGTGCTGTCTTGGGCATGAAGCGGACTGAGATTGTCAAAAAGTTTGATGAGATTGTTGCCTTTTCAGAAGTGGAAAAGTTTATTGATACACCTGTTAAACATTATTCTAGCGGGATGCGTGTACGTTTAGCTTTTGCTGTTGCCGCGCATCTTGATCCTGAAATTTTGTTAGTTGATGAAGTTTTAGCAGTTGGGGATGCGCGTTTCCAACGGAAATGCTTGAACAAGATGCAAGATGTAGGCCAAAACGGCCGTACTGTCATTTTTGTCTCGCACACCATGTCATCGATTACCCGCTTGTGCGATCGTGCTATCTTGCTTGAACATGGGCAAGTGGCTGACGATGGTCCATCAAGCCAGGTAGTTAGCTCCTACATGCAAGGTGGCTTTGGAACATCAGCCATCCGTGAATGGGAAGATATTACCAAGGCACCAGGAGGGGACATTGTCAAGCTGCGCTCGGTACGTGTGCTTAATGATGTTGGAGAAATAACAGATACGATTGATATTCGTCGACCTGTATTTATTGAAATGCATTACGATGTGTTGCAATCTGGTTACAAAATCCTCCCCCACTTTCAGATTCGCAATCAAGAAGGACTAAATCTATTTACGGCACTTGACTTAGATCCGGAATGGCGTGGCAAGAAACGACCCGCTGGCCGGTATGTCAGTCGAGCCAAGATCTCTGGAAATTTCTTGGCTGAGGGTACTGTTTTTGTGCAAGCATTAATGATGACGCTCGATCCGATTATCCCACAAGTTAATGAGCCAGATTCTGTAGCCTTTCAAGTCATTGACTCAATGGAAGGCGATTCTGCAAGAGGGGATTACGGAGGGCGAATGTATGGTGTGTTAAGACCAATGCTCGAATGGTCTACAGAAAACGCTATAGAACAGGATGCTTAAGATGCGCTTATCAGTCATTATTCCCTGTTACAACGCAGAGGATACACTTGCCAGCCAATTAGAGGCGTTGGCGAATCAATCGTGGGATAAGCCTTGGGAAGTGCTTGTTGTTGATAATGGTTCTACGGATCGTTCCCGTGAGATTGCACACGAATATCAAAATAGATTTGATCATTATCAAGTTATTGATGCTTCAGAGAAACAAGGAGCGTCTCATGCCCGAAATGTTGGTGTAACCTTAGCTAGGGCAGAAGCTGTTGTTTTTTGTGATGCTGATGATGTTGTTGCTGAAGGGTGGGTTGCTGCAATTGGTCGTGCCTTTGAAAAATACGAATTTGTTGCTTCTCGATTTGATTTTGACAAATTGAATACAAATACAGGACAAGATTATATTAGTGGCAATCAAACTGCTGGATTACAACAACTGTGGTATCCCCCTTATGCTTATCACACTGGCGGTTGTGGCATGGGTGTAACAAAACGCATTCATCAACAAGTTCAAGGTTTTGATGAAGATCTGTTACGGTTGCAGGATACAGATTATTGCTTACGCATTCAGCAATTAGGGGTGAAATTACAGTTTGTGTCTGATGCGCTCATTTATATTCGAAATCGTCCCAGTACTAAAGGGGCGTATTTTCAAGGCCGAACATGGGCAAAATACAATACGTTGCTTTATAAAAAATATAGAGGCGATCAAAAAATCCCGAATTTGTGGAAGCAATATTGGAAGGATTGGTATCGTGTATTGAGACAAGGGGTTCGTCAAAGGGAAACACCGCGTTGGGCGTTTCGCTTTGGCTGGCAGATTGGCTTATTACAAGGAATTGTTGCCTACCGTTCTGCCCCTGCCGTAGTCACAAACTATAAGCCGCATCTTGTACAGAGAAAATAGGCAGAAGTTACATCACAATAGAACAATATGAGTAGAGTTAAGTTAACAGGGATTCGGTATATTTTACGGCCGTTTCTCGGGACCATTATTCGAGTTAGAACCAACAAGCCTGTTGTTGCGCTTACTTTCGACGATGGCCCACATCCTGAATATACCCCGCGTGTTTTAGAAGTCTTGGCAAAATATAATGCTAAAGCAACTTTTTTTGTGGTGGGAGATGCTGCTGCAAAAAACCCTCAACTGCCCCCGCAAATTCGAGCAGAGGGTCATGCATTGGGTAACCATTCGTGGACACACGATTCGTTTTTAGAACTTTCAGCAGATGAAAGGCAAAGTCAGGTGCGCATGTGGGAAGATTGTGTTGGTACGCAGCCGATGAAGCTGTTTCGCCCCCCATATGGGCATCAGACAAATCAGACACGTTTGCAAATGTGGCGCTTAGGGTATCGTGTGGTCGGGTGGAATCGAGATGTGGCCGATTGGAATCCTCACTCAGTAGATGATGTGGCCAATCGACTTTGCGAGAAGATAAAGCCGGGTGCAATTGTTTTGTTGCATGATGCTATCTATAAAAGCCGACTAGAAAACCCCCAATTTGATCGTCATAATCTTATTGCTGGGTTAGATAAGACCTTGGCGACTTTACACAATACCTATCAATTTGTGACCTTGCCAGAGCTGTTAAAATACGGCCGTTCAATGCAAGTCATTTGGAATATGGCATAAAAGTAATAGAGAGCAAAATTATGCAAATAATCAAGCGTTATTGGCGTAGAGTGTGGATGCGATTAGCTGGATTGAATCGACTAGGGCGCTGGGCAACTCGATTGGCGACCTGGGGTGTCCCTCCTTATAAATCACGAATCTCCTTAGCCAATTTGAACCCAAAAGGTTATGTTGCTCCTAATGCCACCGTGTACCATCCACAAGTTGACTTGAACCGAGGTGTATACATTGGAGATCGTGTAACTATTTACCAAAGTCATGGTGGTGGCAAGGTTACTGTTGAACCAAATGTGCATTTATATGGGGACACAACCATTGAAACTGGTGATGGTGGACAAGTTGTCCTAGGAGAAGGGACGCACATCCAACCCCGTTGTCAATTTTCTGCTTATGTTGGTTCAATAAAAATAGGCAAGCGTACTGAAATCGCACCGAACTGTGCTTTTTATCCTTACAATCATCAAATGGATCCAGACAAAGCCATTCGGGAGCAACCATTGCATTCAAAAGGAGATATTGTTATTGGGGATGATGTTTGGTTGGGGTTTGGTGTCGTTGTTTTAGACGGTGTTGAAATTGGTGATGGCGCAGTGGTTGGAGCAGGATCTGTTGTTTCTCAAAATATACCTAAATATGCAGTTGCTGTTGGTAGCCCAGCAAAAGTTATAAAATATCGTAATTCTTGATGAGGGAGGTGAGGAAAATTAAGCAAAATAGAAAGCGGCTAAGAACAAGAATTGCTCATCGTGTGCCTTTTGTAAAACAAGCACGATTAAAACTAAAACGCCGCAATATGTCATTTACGCAAAAAATTAGATTTAGAATGCGGAATGAACTAGATGATCCAAAATGGGCGCAATATGTCGATAAATTATCGTTTAAAGAGTATGCTCAAAGTAAAGGCATAGCCTCACCACAGACTATTGCCATTTTAGAATCATTCAATTTTGATGACATTCCAGATAGTTGTGTAATTAAAATGAATAATGGATCTAGCCGCAATATTATCATCAAAGATGGTGAAATCATTGGTGGTTTCGGAAAAGGGAGAACGTTAGCTTCGCAAAGGGAGGAGATAACAGAGACCATTCTTGAATGGCAAAAGCCTTATAATCCCGTTTGGGAGCCTCACTACAAATATGTGCAGCCCACTTTGTTTTTAGAAGAGCTTATGTATCCTGTGCCTGAAGATTACAAGTTTTTTGTTTTTCATGGCAAGGTTAGAGTCATTCAACTTGATAGCAGTCGCTTTTCTTCCCATTGTCGACTTTATTATGATCGAAATTGGAATGACACTGGCTGCCGAGATAAAGACCACGTGCCTTGCACAGATGTATTCCCCAAACCTGATAATTTGGAAGAACTCATCGAAGCTGCTGAGAAACTAGCTCCTCCCATCGATTTTGTACGTGTTGATTTGTACAGTATTGATGGCAATATTTTTGCAGGCGAGTTAACGTTTTCACCGGGAGCAGGCTCAGAAGATATCCAACCTGAAGCATGTGACAAAATGTTTTCTTCTTGGTGGTAATTTTAAATTGTGATTATTTTTTAATACATGGATTGATAAATATGAAAGCTGTGATTTTAGCAGGTGGATACGGTACACGAATTAGCGAAGAAACAGGCGTACGGCCGAAACCGATGGTTGAAATTGGTGGCAAGCCTATTTTGTGGCATATCATGAAGATTTACACGGCATATAACATTACAGACTTTGTGATTTGTTGTGGCTATAAGGGATATGTCATTAAAGAATATTTTGCAAATTACTTTTTGCATAGCTCAGATGTCACCTTTGATATTAAAAACAACAAAATGGAAGTACACCAAAATAATGCTGAACCTTGGCGAGTTACCTTGGTCAATACAGGCATCGACACGATGACGGGGGGGCGCATAAAACGGATTAAAGATTACGTTGGCGATGAAACATTTTGTCTAACCTATGGTGATGGCGTTAGTAACATTGATGTGAATGCATTACTCGCGTATCATCGTGAACAAGAGGGATTGACAACGTTAACGGCCGTTCAGCCACCTGGACGTTTTGGAACATTTACCCTTGAGAAAGGACAAACCAAAATACCACACTTCCGTGAAAAACCACAAGGAGACGGTGCCTGGATAAGTGGTGGCTTTTTTGTCGTAGAGCCAGCCATTTTTGACTATATCGAAGGAGACAATACCGTTTGGGAACAAGAACCGTTGCAAAGATTGGCATTAGAAGGTAAATTGTCGGCTTATCGTCATTACGGATTCTGGCATCCCATGGATACTTTGCGAGATAAAAATTATCTAGAATCTGAATGGCATTCAGAGAATCCACCTTGGAAGGTATGGTAAATGATTGATCGCAAAGCATTTTGGCAAGGAAGAAAAGTCTTAATTACAGGACATACTGGCTTTAAGGGCAGTTGGTTATCCTTATGGCTACAAAAATTTGGAGCAGATGTCGTTGGATATGCACTTCCCGCACCAACAGACCCTAGCTTATTTGAAGTCGCTAATGTAGCCGAAGGGATGACTTCTATCATTGGCGATGTGCGCGACGGGGAAGCATTGCGAGCCGTCGTACAAGAGCATAAACCAGAAGTTGTTTTTCATCTGGCTGCCCAACCTATTGTTCGTCAATCCTACGAAGATCCTGTAGAGACTTATTCCACCAATGTGATGGGGACGGTCAACATTTTAGATGCTGTACGGCACACAAAAGGGGTGCGAGCCGTTGTTAGTATAACCAGCGACAAATGTTATCAAAACAATGAATGGGTTTGGGGCTATCGTGAGAATGACCCAGTTGGTGGGTTTGATCCCTATTCAAGCAGCAAGGGAGCATCAGAATTGGTCATTGCCTCTTACCGCAACTCCTATTTTTCTCCCGATTTGTACCAGCATCATGGTGTTGGTTTAGCCAGTACTCGCGCCGGAAATGTTATTGGTGGTGGTGATTGGGCACGTGATCGGTTGATTCCCGATTTTATGCGGGCCATTGTTGCTGGTCGTCCCGTTGTTATTCGTAGTCCAACAGCAACGCGTCCCTGGATGCACGTTTTAGATCCACTAAACGGTTATATGCAGGTTGCTGAGCAGTTGGTGCGACATGGTTCAGAATTTGCTTCGGCATGGAACTTCGGACCTAATGATAGAGATACTGAGACAGTTGAGTGGATTGTAGATTTTATGACCAAAAGTTGGGGGGATGGTGCGCGATGGGAATTGGGTTCTGCAAAACACCCGCACGAAAATAGATTCCTAAAACTAGATTGTTCTAAATCATTTCGTTATTTACATTGGACCACAAAATTGCACCTTTCAACAGCTTTAGAATGGATTGTAGAATGGCATAAGGCGTATCAAGCCAACGAAGATATGCATGCTTTGACCCTCGATCAAATATCAAGATTTGAAAAAATAGAAGGCAAAATATAAGCCTTTGATTTACTTAAACCATAAGGGTTGTCACAAACCCTTATGGTCCGCATTGTTTCAAAAGTTCAACAACAGAAGGCATAATAAAAATGAAAAACGCAACAGATGTCGTGAACAGCGACTTGTCTTACATTTGCGACCATTTGGCAGAAGAGTTTGCCAATATGGCTGGTAAAAAGCTGCTCATTACAGGAGGGGCTGGGTTTCTCGGTTACTATCTTGTGCAAGCAGTATTATATTGGAACAAACATAGTGACTTAAATAATATTGAA
>JBNKHS010000051.1:0-15466 GCA_050290485.1 Promineifilaceae bacterium (SeqCode)
ACGACTATAAATCCACCAAGGAGTATCAGACCTAATCGTTTATCCCGTTGCCAAATCATCTGCAAGAAAAGTGGGATGAAAATGAATAATCCAAGTTGTGGTTTTGTAACAAGTAGTAAAAAGCTCAGCAAGAGAAGCAATGCGCTTTTATGCGCGCGCGTTGACTTATTCACTTCCGGCACGGCGATAACGGTACCCAACAATACAAAAGCTGTGACCTGGCCATATAATATCGTAATCAATACCCATGGAAACGCCAAGAGAAGAAATAACCAGCGACTTTGCAATCCCCAATTTCGCAGTAAGATGATGGCTATAAAAATGACGCCAACCAAGAAAACCATCCATAGCGCACGAGCAATCTCAAGAGAAAATAATCCAAGTGGTGTCAAAAGCAACAATACCCAAGGTGGGCTAAAAAAGTCAGGGGATGCGCCTTGTTCTGTACCAAAATATTCAGCGGTGTAGGGGTCTGTATCATTGATTGTATATTTGATCGCTGGATAAAATGTTTGATCAAAGTCACGTAAGGGAGGAACATATGGAGCAATAAATACGGCCGTTATTATCATCAGCCCCAATAGTAAAATCAATACAATAAATTGCGTCTTATCTACTCTTTGCATCATTGTTTAACAAACCACTTAGTTGTGTACGTTGATACCAAATCATACCCATTAACAAAAAGAAAGGCAGTGGTAGATATGTAATCGGATGCTCTTGATCCCCGTCTATCGACAAAATAAATAAGACCCACGTAAACAGTACACTGACACCATAAAAAATTGCCACCCATGTATTCCCACGGCGCATATGTTGACTAATAGCATGCAAAAGCATAAACAACGGCACATACATGATGATATAGTTCGTTGTCGCTGTACGAATAACAATCATATTAGTAACAATCAATGTCAGGCCAATTACAAACAAAAACAGATCCGATGTAGCGGGCGCCTTTGGCAACGAACGCCAATTCCAAAACAGATAGATCAACAAACCGGCAATCATCAAATATTCCACAGGCTTGCCCAACTGCGGGAAGTAATAACCTGTAATGACCCATAGTGGCGAACCCGTAATCGTGTAACCGGGATAGTTCAACACCTGATCAATAAAGCTAACCAACCAATTGGGCTGCAGCAAAAAGGAGAAGCCCACCAAAAGCACCATGACAATGAACGAACTGACGATAAATCGCCATCGCTTTTGCCCCAAAGCCCAAATGAGTAACGCGGGAATAAGCAAATAACTCATCTGTGGTTTGATGGTGGTCAAGGAAAGCAACAGCCCAGCTAAAACATCCTGTTCATATTTAAGGGCCAGCAATGTCCCCACAATCCATAAATAAAGCAGACCCGCAAATTGGCCTAAGATGATTGTTCTAGTGCTATTGTAAAAAATAACTGCCCACAAAAGCGTAAGCGCTAATAGCCATGGCGGCATCTTCCATTCAAAGAGTTTCAAGTTCAAAATGACTGCGGCCAGTAAACTAAATTGCACCAAGACGAGCCATATGGCCTGAACCCACGAATATTCAATATTAGTTAACGGCCGTAAAAAAAAGACCACATAAAATGGATAAACAAACAAAACCTGATCTTCCGTCTCATACGCCAAACGCCCGCCATACATATCTCGTTGAATTGCTTCCGTAGCCGCCTGCGAATAAGGATCGACCCCGTCTTGCCAAAAAAGTTGGGCGCCCCGCCATCGCGGATAAAAATCATTGGCACCAGGCACTTTTGAAGTAAAAAATTCGTGGAACCCCCAAACGCTAACAATAAATATGCACAGCAAAAAGAGGAATACGGCCGTATATCGTTTCACATGTATACTATTCATGATTCCCCTCCTTTTCTAGCGAAAACTCGTACAAACGATACCCCTCACCCCATGTTTCAATAAGCGTCCCATAGTTAGCGAGAAATCGCTCGTACCCAGCTTCATCTACAGGCAAAACAAAAGGAGATTCCGCCTCACGCAGAAAATTCAATCCAGCTTCGTGGACCAAAATATGAGTAACCCCTTCGGCTTCTAACTGCGTTGCAACACCCACTTCATCCCCATATAAATGTTCCAAATGTGCATACTTATCTAAAATATGATCACCCCGACAATCTTTTTGACAATAATAAGTACGTGGTTCCCACATAAACTGCACAACAGCGTCTGTAGGCAACTCATTTGTAATCATCTCAGATGCTGAATAGAGAAACCCTAAACGACGTTGTAAATGTTCTTCTCGCGATTCATTGCCCAGAGCATATGGCAATGGATTGATTGTCCACCACTCCATAAATTGCGTCACCAAACCAAAAAGAAGCACAATTGCTAAAATCATATTGACAAAGCGTTGCAGTGAAAATTGAGGATGATCGAGACGAGAGAGATCATTGATTATCCAAGCGATGACCGGACAAAGCGCAACAAAAGCCGGTAACATTAGGCGCCCTTGCCACAAGTTCACCGAAAAAATGACTCCAAAGAGCCAAAATCCATAATGTAATAATGCGTATAACAGTAAAACTCTGAATGCATTCGGAGCCTTACGTCCCAGTCGTGACACGCCATAAAATAGAAACAATGGCAGAAAAATAAGGAAAAAAGGGCCAGTCGTACCATCTCCACTGACATCAGCATAGCCAAGCGTCAAGGTATACGGTACAGTGAATATCGCAACAGGATCAAAGCCAATACCACTACCAGGGCTACGATGGGATATGGAACGAAATTCGTCCCAAAATAGGCCATCAAACAAAAACGGATAGACTGGGTTGCCCGTAAATAGCCAATTTTTAATATACCAAACAATCGCAACTAAAAATGCGGAGCTAGCAAAAAGTAAAACAGGTTTAATCACTGCTTTGGGTTGCCGCCGAAAATGCCAGATAAGAAGCAACCCAACCATTAAAGGCGCAATGAAGCTAGTGTATTTGAAGCTCATTGCTAAGCCAGAAAAGATACCACTTAGCAACAGCCAATGCTCATCATCAAACTCACGCCAGCGCAAATAAGCATACAACAGCCCTAAAATGACGAACGACAAGGCTAAATCGTTATATGTCCACGGAGCCAACAACAAAACCATTGGGGTAGCAAACAAAAGCAATACGGCCGTCCAGCCAGAGTCTAGTTTCAAACTATTCACACTGACCGTATACACCATTCCCGCCAACAAAAGGACAAAGCCAAAATGAGTCAATTGAGCAACCGCATCATTACGTAAGGCCATGCCCAACATGAACACCATTTCTAGCAAAAAGGGGTTGTTGAGCGAAAAAACATCGACCCCAGGATAGATTCGCCCTGCTTGTAAATAAAGCCAGGGACCACGCAAGTGGTAAGACAAGCTATCCCAACTTGTAGGCGGCAACAAAGCCAAGGTGAGTCCTAAACTTAGGGAAACGACAAGATAAAGTGTCAGCAAACGAGACGGCCGTTTTCGCCAATGCAGCTGACGCAAAAAAGGAATTGTAGTAGGCAAAGAAACGGCCGTTAACAGAACAGCCAATCCATACAAAATCGGTTGCGCCAACAAGCCGGCTAATCCTAAAAACAACATGGCCAACCCAATGATGGCAAAACCAAACCCAAAACTAAAAAGCATCCTGTCCAAATCCGTCAAACCTTCGACATCCATCCATCGCCACGCCCAAAACCCCACGCCCAAAGCAACAAAAAAGAGCCACAATGCAACCAAAATTGAAAAAAGTGAATTCAAGAACGCATCGATCGTAAAAGAAAAGGAGCGTAAATCTTGCAAGACTTGGGAAAACGCTTCTCCCGACTCCACCGAAATCGGCTTCTGCACAACGTAATAAGCACTTAATACAAATGCCATCCAAAGAATAAATAAAACAACAGCCATCCATTTCAGCCATGATCTACTGGCTCCGCCACTCCCCTGCGTTGGGTTCTCGTATTGTTCGCTCATTCAAATCGTCTCATTTACATTGGGATTGTTAAATCATGAATCATTATCATTCAGAGTACCATCATACGCAAAGAAGCAAAACCGTTCAATGGACTTTAGTCACCCGTGTGCGTTGTGAAAATGTCGAAAAACAACACAAAATTCACACCATTTATACCGATCATTTCTAATCAGATTGCTATCATGACGACCACGGAAAACAACACATGCAAAACAACAAGTAAGTTGCCAAGAGCAAACAAGCACGCCTTACATCAGAAGCAACTTGCAATCATAGGAAATAACGCATGAAGATAAAACATAGTGTACTCATTGGATTTATTACTCTCCTTTTTGCGATCAGCGCATCAGCTTACCAAACCCAACCCGAAGAAACATCATCTGAACTAACCATTACTGATTTTACGAATGGCGAATCTTCTGGATTTACAACCACAGCTGCTGGCTTAACAATGGAATACGAAGCAGATACGGCCGTTTATACCTCGCCCGAAATCCAAACAAACATTCCTTTCAACGCCATCGTCCCCAACTGGATCAGTGATCTGCCCCATGAGGCAGAAATTGGACTTATGCTGCGCACCCGCCCCCACAATGGCACATGGACAGAGTGGCAAATTATCGACACCCATGCCGATTGGAATGATGAAAGCGAAGCAATCAGTTTCGGCGAGATGGTTTTTACGCCCAATGCAGAACAACTTCACACCCATCTTCAATATAGTGTCAGCCTCGCTCAACAGGATCAATCCACACCTCCCACAATCAGCCAGATTGGCTTCACACTGATCAATTCAACGGCTGGACCAACAACGGAAGAACTCATTGCCCAACAGACAGCACTAGACGCCATGTCTGGCTACCAGAAAAATAATGGCGCTAATCCACGCCCAACCATGATTAGCCGCGAACTGTGGTGTCTTGACCCCGCTTGCGATTACACTGAAGATCTTGAATACGTTCCTGCTTCTCACCTCATCGTGCACCATACCGTTTCCTCTAACAACGGGTCAAATTATGATTGGGCCTCCGTCATGCGCGCCATTTGGCATTATCACACCTATACACTCGGCTGGGGTGATATTGGCTACAACTACCTCATCGACATCAACGGTGTGATTTACGAAGGGCATATGAACGAAGATTATGACAACCTGGACGTTGTCGGCATCCATGCCTCAGGGGCAAATGCTGGCAGCATGGCCGTATCTTTGATGGGGAATTTCGTCGCTGATACCCAGGGTATCACCCCTTCACAACAAATGCTCAACTCTCTTACAGATGTAATGGCTTGGAAGGCAACCCAACACAATATCAATGTGTATGATGCCGGCAATGATCTACCCAACATCAATTGGGGGCTTCCCTACTTGATGGGGCATCGCGATGTGTACGGCACGACGGAATGCCCTGGTGAACAAATGCACATCCTGCTCCCTTGGTTACGCGATCAAGTGGCTACGCGAATCGGCCTCGTCGATCCTTACCTCTATGTCCAGGAGCTAGATGCCGAATTCACCAAAAGCAGCACCAATTTTGCCAACACCAATTACAACTGCGGCCATAATTTGCACGCTTATTACACGTGGTCTACTGAAAGTGTCTATAGCTATTTTAAGTGGGGCGAATGGGAGATCAATGTACCAGAAAACGGCCGTTATCGTATCGACGCCCATATTCCCTACTGCTACACAGGTCGTCCCGAAACCAATGGCGCAAGCTACACCATTAATCATGCCAACGGCAGCAGCCAAGTTGTTCTAAGCCAAAATGACAATGTAGGCATGTGGACAGAGCTCGGTGAATTTGAACTCGATACAGAGGGTGACTATTCTGTTTATCTTAGCAATCTGACCACGACAGATTCAGGATTAGGGGTTTGGTTTGATTCGATTCGTTTGATTCGAGTTGACGAAACGCCTGAACCACCACAAACGATCAACAATATCTCGCCCACAAATGATGCGACAATCACCAACCCGGCAGCCGAAACCCCACCGATTGAATTTAGCTGGATGATTTCCGCCACCTACCCCATTTCTAATACGACCTTCCAAATTAGTACCAACGATACTTTTACAACAACAATGTATGAAGCAAGCTGGCAAACGGCCGTTTCCACCACCACCCACACCATTGCCACAGAAGGCAACTACTTCTGGAAAGTAGAAGCCATCCTCAATAAGGGAGACGGTATCACAGAAACAATCAGTTCTCAACCTACTCTCTTTACGATTGAGCCCGATTCACCTACCAACAACCAAACATCAAGCTCTATTACAAACCAAATGCCAACAGATAGTTATCTCACCAATCAACCCAACATTGATTTCGGATGGACGATTTCCAACAGCTACTCTGTCCTGAGTACAACCTTTCAAATGAGCACAGACAACACCTTTATGATCACAACTCATCAAGCCACGTGGAGTGGTGCTGTCACTACAACCACCCATACGCTAAGTCAGGACGGCACTTATTTTTGGCGGTCAGAAGCGATTCTCGATTTAGAGAATAATTCCACGGAAATCGTTTATTCAGCGCCAACAACGCTTATTTTAGATACGGCCGTTCCCACCTCCACCCTTACCGTCTACCAAATTCCAGATGGCAACTATCCCATTAGTTGGAGTGGCTCCGATGCCACCTCAGGCATTGCCAACTACAATGTTTTTTATCGCCAACAGGGTGAAATGGACTGGACGCCGTGGTTTACAGAAACAAGCCAAACAGATGCGCTGTTTACCCCGCCCAACCCTGCCGAAATTTACGAATTTAATATTCAAGCCACCGATAATGCTGGCAACCAGCAACCCCTCCCCGCCTTACCCAGTTCATCCACCGATCAGGCAATTCTCCTCTCCCATGCTATAATGTTACCGATGGTAACTCGCCATTAAGCGACGGGTTATAACAAAAGCAATAGCAAAATAACAAAGCGTCAAATGAATTTAAAAGATCATTTGACGCTTTTAATTGATCAAAATCGGAGGAATCGGAGAATGGCGGAGATTGAAAGAGTTGATGTCCTCATTATTGGAACAGGACCATCTGGTACATCCACAGCATTACACCTCATCCAACAAGACCCCACATGGGCCAAACGCATTGTCATGGTGGATAAAGCAATCCACCCTCGTGAAAAGCTATGTGGTGGTGGCGTCACCCACCTAGGCCAAAATGTGTTAGCACGACTTGGGCTTGATTTTGAACCGCAAAATTTTGAAGTCAAAGAGGTTCGTCTTACCTACGAAGATAAATCCTACTCATTTTACGGCAATCCCGTTTTTCGCATTGTGCGCCGTGACGAATTTGATCATTGGCTGGTGCAAAAAACAGAATCGCTTGGCGTGACCATTCGTCAAGGAGAAGCGGTCAAAGACATTGTGCCCCATAATGATTATGTGGAAGTCATCACAGAAAAGACAACCTTCCATGCGCAAATGGTTGTTGCTGCCGATGGCTCAAAAAGCTTTGTTCGCCGTCGTCTCAAATGGGAGGGCGATTCTCATGTAGCACGGTTGATTGAGGTCCTCACCCCAGAAGACGGCCGTAAACAACCAGAATTTAGAGATGGCGTTGCTATCTTCGACTTCACCCCCATGACCGACCATCAACTACAAGGCTACTATTGGGATTTCCCCAGTTTTGTGCAAGGGCAACCCTTCATGAATCGCGGCGTTTTTGACAGCCGTGCCAACCCCGAGCGCCCCAAAGCCAATCTTAAAGAAACATTGCAAGACGAAATGGCCGAACGAGATCGCAATCTTGACGATTACAAAATTAAGGGCCATCCTATTCGTTGGGCCGACCCTAAAGAACCGTTGTCACGCCCACGCATCATCCTTGTGGGCGATGCCGCCGGGGTTGATCCTTTCATGGGTGAGGGGATTTCGTTTGCCTTAGGCTATGGCGTTGTTGCCCGTGAAGCCATCATTGACGCTTTTGCCCGTCAGGACTTCAGCTTTGCCACTTACAACGATATTGTTTGGGGTCACGGGCTTTTCAAACAACTCAACGTCCGCATCAAACTAGCAAGATTCTCTTATATCATGCGCCATCCCCGCTTTATTCGCCTAGGATGGGCAGTGACACGTCAGCTGATAAAATTCACCCGTTGGCGCAACCCAGAGTACATTCCAGATATTCCACCGACTATGAAAATTGGGGAAGTTGCCCATCAAACCAACTAATAAAAAAGACCTTCGAGGTTTTCAAAAACCTCGAAGGTCTCTAATTTCCTGCCATTGTGCGTCGGATTGGTAATCCGAGCTACAGTTTAAATATTATCCAATATTCCCATACAACCACCAAAACTTGCCCTGTGGGTAAGCCGGCTGCCAATCAATGGGCCAAATAAAGCCATCACTGCGCCAAAATGCTTTCAAACCATGATCCATCATCCCCAAATTACCCATCTTTTCGCGATTGAGTTGATAAGGAGGTGTTTCGAGCGTGTCAACTAACGCTTCAATCATGGCTCGATTTTCAACGGCCGTTTTGTAGTTAACCGCCACACGCACCCCATCCCGCCGCAAATCGTCAATGTAACTACCCCATTGCCGTTCCCGTACACCGAGTTCTTCATGGGCGTGGGTTTCTACGCGCACAATCTTTTCCGTCACTGCTTCATTAAATTTGGAAACGGCCGTTTCCAAACGTACTTTTTCATCCTCATCCAACAAAGAAGGTAAACGCCGCAGCCGATATTCACGCATCAGATACCCCCCCAACGTCAACTTCGGCATATCTCCTTTGACCATATTCCAATACAAAACATCGCTGACCAAATACTCGTTCATTTCGTCAGCCATCGCTTCCAATATTTCTAAATCACGCTTGAGATTATCAACATTATCGCTCATCTTGAGACTCCTCTCATCCGCAAGGAATGTAGTTACGCTATAATTGGAAATATATTACAATTATAACATACCAGCAGAGATACGATGACCTAGGCTCACTCAAAATCAACTCCATCACTATTCTGTTTCCCTCTGCGGTCTCCGCTTCTCCGCGGTTCATTCAAAAGGATAAAACATGTCATCCATTCGAAGAGCAACCATCTTAAAATTGGCTTCAACCGCATACGAAATGAACCTTGATGTGATGAATGGTGTCGTGACACGTGATGAAAACGGCCGTTGGCGTATTGGCCTTCACGATTTGGATGAATGGCTGGCCAAACAAGAAGGTGACGAGATTGTTCTTGTCTTAGGCAGTCTTTCCGATGAACAAGAAATGGTGACCCGCACTTGCCGCACCTGCGGTCGTGACTATACTGATCTTGAATGCCCCTATTGTCGAGCCAATCGCATCCGACTGCGTGGCCATGCATAATATTTTCGTTCCCAATTCTAACCGTTCTACGCAAATTCTCTGTCATTTGTCACTTGCCATATTTCCCACAACTGCAAAAATAGAAGGTAAATTATCGGAGAAGAAATCTTATGATCAAACGTATCATTTTTTTGCTTTTTGTATTTATTTTTTTAGTTGCACCCGCCCAACTATCTGCTCAATCCACAACCAATGAAATTGAGAGTTTGGGGATCGAATTTTGGCCCGATTACGATCAAACGGCCGTTCTCGTCCTCCTTACAGGTTTCCTGCCAGCAGAAACCAGCCTCCCCATCACATTAACCATTCCCTTACCAGAAAATGCAGATTTGAACGCAGTAGCTCACATCACTACAGACAACGTGCTCACCGACCAAGGCATCGAATACGAAATTGAAAATAATGAGCTAACCTTTACCTCTCCCAGTGCAGGGTTCCGCATTGAGTTTTATCTGCCGTATCAAGCTGAAGGATTAAACCGTGAGTTTTCTTACACATGGCAGAGCAATAGTACGGTCATAAACGACTTACGTGTTTTAGTACAAGAGCCCCTCTCGGCGACATCCCTTTCAACTGTACCCAACGCATCTGCCTCAGCCGGTAACGATGGGCTTACCTATCACACCATCCCATCACAAAATGTTGCTGCTGGCGAACCATTTACCATTGATGTTAACTACGCTATGAGTTCATCAACATTAACATCCGATCTACTAACGCCAACTACAAATACATCTACACAAGACCAATCTACCCCCCTCACTGCAACCCCCATCGAATCTAACAACGACATTAATTGGCCTCTTCTCTTAGGCGGGCTTGGCCTGCTCCTCATTCTCGTTGCGGGCGTTTGGCAAGTCGCCACCAGACAAGCAACAGCTCACAAACCTGTCAAGCCGAAAAAACGGCAGGCAGCACGCACAAATAAGGCAAAATTCTGCCGTCAATGTGGCACTAAACTTAATCCCAATGATAAATTTTGTCGTGACTGTGGAACGGCCGTAAAACAATAAATCAACAAACGTACGGGCGCACCTGCGTGTGCGCCCACTTACGGATACCCATATCCCTCCCCCACAAATAAGCCAACAAATCTGCCATATCCTGCGGGTTGACTGCCATACGATAAACAAAATCTCTAGGTATAATCAGGCCCAGTAGGACATTCAAATGCAATAAACGCACTTGGGTCTAAAATCGATTCATACAGATATTGTTGTACCTCCTCTCAAAATCTCCTGGCTGCGATCCGTTGGCAACAAAAAACCCAGTGCCTGAAATTCAAGCACTGGGCAAATTAAAACAAACGCTTCAATTAGCGATCTTTATGGATATTGGTAAGCGTCACCCATCAAATATGAAAGGATGTTTGCCATATCTTGAGGATTAGTTCCCGTCCCCATACGATTTGCAAAATCACCTGGCATCAAACTGGGCTCAGTACATGGTCCCGCCGGACAATCTGGCGCAATAAAAGCATTCGGATTCAAAATAGAATCATAGATATAATCCTGTGCTGAATAGCCGTCTATCCGTTCTGCTCCAACAGTGGCAATTTCCCCTAACCATGGGCCAACTGTTGCTGAACCTGCTTCTTCAGGTAACCCGTGACAGCCGTTACACCCATAATTTTGATAAGCAACGGCACCTAATTCAGGATCACCTTCTTGGGTTGCATAAGGCGGATCATTGTCTGGTAAATCCAATTCTTGATACTCAACTGACGCACCAGCACCAGCTACTGGCCATGGGAATTGTACAGGTTCAATTTCACACAAATCGCCTGCAGACCAATTTAAAACAAAGAGCGTCACATTTTGAACTTGATCATCCCGCATTGGACCACCATAGCGATTAGACCATGCCGGCATAATAGCACCTCGGCCAGCAGAAACTGTTTTAGCAACATAATTTTCAACTGTACCTTCCCAGCCTAAATCTACTAACCGTTGTGGCTGATCGCCGCACAATAAAAAGTAGTTATTGAGCGGCAGACCCTGACAGGGAATCGAATTACCAGCTGAGTCAAAACACGCCTCAGCTTTCCCTTCTACACCGTGACAGGTTGCACAGTTATTATCAAAAATAATCCCACCCGTTTCCACAGAACGACCTTCATAAGCACCAGCCATATCTTCAAGGCGGGATGGTTCTCGTAATGCGGCATATCCCAAGATAATCATCGTGAGCATAAAGGCCGCGGTTCCAATTACAACTTTAACTTGCATCGTATATCCTCTATTTCCGCTTCCGAAAAAGCCTAACAATCCTTATTCACGAAACGACATTCTGCTTCGTAATCTGACAATTCATGACGATAATCATAAATTGTCTCCCCAGAATCAATCAGATAAGTTCCAGGATTTGTAGGATCTTCCACTTGGAAGCGAAGCACTAATTTACGCATATTGCCTTGTCGCTGTGTAACAACAAGCTCAGCATAAGGATCTGGCATCGCATCATTTGTAAAGCCGTTAGAATACTTCGGTGCAGGCCCTGAATTATCAACAACACATTCTTTAAACTCAAGTCCCATCAAATTGCCATCAAGCGTACAACTATACTGATCTAGAGCATGGGCATACTCTTCCAAAGCACGGGTCAACCAAGGATTCCCCTCAACATGTTGCCCCGGCAAGTAAGTACCCGGAGTCATATGCTCATAAGGCACACCAAGCATATAGCTGGGGCCTTCCTGTGGCATCACTTCCCCTGCCACTTGTAACTCTGGTGAACTTTGTACACGAAATTCAGGAGAGCCCATCCAGTTAGAAACAAGCATAAAAGCAAAGAACAACGATGCAACAGACAAACCAACACGACGGTCTGCATAGCGACGGCTCTTCCCCACTTCAAAATAAGGCATCACCATAAACATCACCAATAGTAGTGGAATAAAGCCAATCACAATTGTCTTTGGTGCCAGTTTCAACCACCCCTGTGACCAAGAGAGATACCATGGTGCTACAACATGAAGTGGCGTAACCACAGGGTCAGCGTGTGATTCTAATGGAGCATCCCAGAACCAAAGGGCTGCTGCGGTTAAAAGTAAAGTCGCAAGTGCCGTCCACATCAATTCTGCAGTAATCAAATCGGGGGTGAAGTATGTCCGTTCAGTTTTGGGGACACGTTTAGCAGTATCTTCACCAATTTCTTCACGTCCAGGTGGCAATGAAATACCGTACAAAATCACTTTGTAATAATGAACAAAGAAGAAAATACCTAACAAGAGAGGTAATAGAAGCACGTGGAAAAGATACCAACGAAGTAACCCACCCGCATCTAATGCAGGACCACCTTGCAAGATAAACAAAATGGTTTGATTAACGGCTGGTGGAGCAGGCGCAGCTTCCGCACCGGAAAGGAATACGGTCAACGCCCAATACGCTAATTGGTCCCAAGGTAACAAATAACCACTAAAACTCAATAACGCAGTTAAAGTAAGCAACAATACACCCGTTACCCAAGTAAATTGACGCGGCTTTTTATAACTACCTGTTATAAACGTACGCAGCATGTGGAAGGCAACAACAAGAACCATCACCTCCGCACCAACACGGTGCATATTGCGCATCAATTGTCCTAAAGGAACGTTGCTTAAAATATTCCACATATTGCCATAGGCAATCAATGGGCTTGGTGTATAGAACACCATCAATAAAATACCGGTAATGGTTTCCCACACAAACATAAATGTAGAAAGCCAACCCAACCGGAATGTAGGATAAATATGTGTCACTTCTGTATGATAGAAACTGGGACGGATATGGAACCAGAAACTATCTGCATGTGGGCGTAAGCGTGGGTTTGGGCGACGTGGCTCATCACCACGAAGTGCACCACGTACATCGCTAATGTTCATACCAGCGGTCAGACGTTCAACAGCTTCGTCAACCTTAGCAATGGTCGCGTGCTTGATTCCCATTTCACTTACTTGCTCACGAAAGGTAGCCATGCTTAAACTCCTTCTTTTCCTTTACTGCTATGGGCAATTATTGTCGAAACTGCAAAGCAATGTCTGCGACGGACCTGTCTTCTTCGCGGCCGTGTCAACACTTATAAAAGTCGCCCCATCGGGTATTTCCAAAGGAGCATAAAAATCATCTACGAGCGCAGATCCTTCACCAATTGGATTTCTATTGGCATCCAAAAAGGTGAGCTGGAAACGATCGAGTGTACGTGGTGCCGGGGATTCAATACGGCGGCCATCTAAGCGGTATTTAGAACCATGACATGGGCACTCAAAACGGTTGTTCGCTGGTGTCCAAGCATAAATACATCCGAGGTGTGTACACACTTTATAGATTGCTGCTACACCTTTTATCGGTTCAGGTTCATCGCTCGCTGCTTCCATCAATTCGTTGGGTTGAGTTGAATCGAGGTTGACTAACCAAAAACGGCCGTCTGCAAAATTCAGAGGTTCCGCATTCACTTCAGGGAGTGAAGTAATTGGAATTATAAACTTACCTCCAAACTCCCCTTCACGGAATCTTGGAAGTAAAAACCATACTAAAAGGCCAACCGATTGCGCGGCAAGGAGGGCCATAGATGCGCCCCACACGTAATACAAGAATTCACGTCTCGAAATTCCACCTGTATTTTCTTCGGCGCCTACTGCTGCATTTGCCATAAGGCTATTCTCCTGACTAAAAATGTCGTTATGAATTCTCTTCTTCTCAGAATATGAATCAAGGCCAAAGATCAATGACCTTTCCCTACAAAATCAGATTCTGTCAAAACTTTATCAAAAGCTTGATGCGAATTGCAAAAATAACAAATGGGCACACAATGTGTGCTTTTTGTCACAAACGGATTATAACAGAATGTTAATGGATAACAAGCTGAAATTACCAGATATTTTTACACTCAAAATGCCAAGAATTTTGAATAGGTAAAACAAAAAGATACAGTTAGAAATGTTGCTGTATCTTTAACCTATTAACGAATTTCAGTGTCAGTCTTGGGCGATAAAAGAGTGTGTTGTGGTGGGCGCTGAGAGACTCGAACTCCCGACCCCTTCGGTGTAAACGAAGTGCTCTAACCATCTGAGCTAAGCGCCCACAACATATAACGGTGGGAATTATACACAACCTTTTGAATCGTGCAAAAACTCATTAAATCCGTGGCAAAACAATGCTCTGTTGCTTCTGATATTTACCCTTGCGATCCCCATAAGAAACCTCGCAAATCTCGTCAGATTCAAAGAATAACACTTGGGCAATTCCTTCATTAGCATATACTTTAGCGGGTAATGGTGTTGTATTGGATATTTCCAACGTGACATACCCTTCCCATTCTGGTTCAAAGGGAGTTACATTGACAATTAGACCACACCGCGCATAAGTTGACTTGCCCAAACAAACGGTCAATACACTACGAGGAATGCGAAAATACTCCACTGTTTGCGCCAAAACGAATGAATTGGGGGGAATAATGCAAACATCTCCTTTGAAATCAATAAAGGATTGTGGTGTAAAATTTTTAGGATCGACTACGGCAGAATGCACATTCGTAAAAATTTTAAATTCATCTGTAACGCGAATGTCATATCCGTAAGAAGATAAACCGTACGAGATCACACCATCACGTACTTGACCATCAACAAATGGTTCAATCATTCTATGTTCTTCCGCCATACGGCGGATCCACTTATCCGCTTTTATTGCCATCTTTCACCTCGTAACAATGTTCAACTAAAAATAATCGTATTACAAATAATGCGTATTGCGTAAAACGTAAACAAACAAAATTTACGTTTTACGCAATACGGTTTATATAAAGTCCAACAAACCTTACTTAAGGGCTCTCAACTACATGAATTCTGGAGCAGACATCCCCATCAAATCTAAAATGTGCGCAAATAATTGCTTAGCAGCGCGATAAAAGCGCAAACGCGCCAATTGTAGTGCTTGCGGCACTTCTGAATGCAACACGCGACAAGATTCATATGTTGGATGGAAAACAGATGCTAAATCATAAGCATAAAACGCAAGATGATGTGGTTCTGAATTCTCAACCATTAACTGAATCACTTGAGGCAATTCCAACGCCTTACGAATAAAATTCAACTCGTTTTCATGCACCAACAAACTTAAATCAGCTTCTGAATCTGCATCAAGATCCAAACCTGCTTCTTCCCATTTACGGAAAATCCCTGCACAACGCACATGCGCATTTTGAATGTAATAA